>JAEUKG010000846.1 GCA_016794325.1 Myxococcales bacterium
TACGGCCAGTTCGAGCAGGTGCGCGCTCGCTTCGTCCCCATGATGAAGGAGCACTGCACGTCCGACGAATACGGCTACCGGGCGTGGGAGAAGCTCATCACCATGTCCAACCTCGAGGGCAACGCGGAGCAGTCGCGCGCCCTCGCCGAGCAGCAGAAGACGAAGCCCTGCTGCTCCTCTCCCGAGCTCTGCGCCAAGGGCGGCGTCATCATCAACCCGACGCTGCAAGAGGCGGCGTACGTCGACGCCCGCAAGAAGTTCGAGGCGGCCAAGGCCGCGCCCCCTGGCCCCGAGCGCGACAAGCTCTGGCGCGAGGCGGCCGGTCTCTACGAGGCCGCGCTCCAGGCGGCTCCGTCGCGCGACGAGGCCCCCGAGGCCGCGATGAACGCCGCGTACGCCTACAAGCAGGTCGGCGAGTACAACAAGGCGATCGAGCTCTACAACAAGTTCATCAACGAGTACGGCAACGACCAGCTGCTCAACCGCCTCCAGAAGGGCGGGCCCGACCCGAAGGATCCGAAGGCGAAGGTCGCCCCCGATCCGAAGCGGTACGAGCAGCGCGTGAAGTTCCTCGGCGACGCGTACGACGCGCTCGCGACCACGTACTACGGGTTCTTCAACTACCAGCGCGCGGCCGAGACCTACGAGAAGGTCGCCGGCAACGAGCGCTTCCCCGCCGACAGCCGCAAGCTCGCGTCGAAGAACGCGATGACGCTCTTCGCGGCGATGGGGCAGCGCGACAAGATGATGGCCGAGTACAAGATCTTCTTGAAGCTCGGGCCGTCGGCCGAGGAGAAGGCGAACGCCGACTACCTCGTCGCGAACTACGACTACAACCAGTGGAGCCCGCAGAGCCCCGACACCGGCCAGAACCGCCAGTATCGCTTCGCGGCCCAGCAGACGCTCATCGCGTACTTCCAGGCCAACCGCAACACGCGGGGCGCGCAGAAGTACCTGGTGGAGGCCGCGCACTCGGTCGCGATCATGATGAAGGTCGGCGGCGACCCCGCCTACCGCACCTGGTTCAAGAGCACGATCCAGGCGTGGGAGGCCCTCAAGGCGACGCCGCCGGCCCCGAACGCGAAGAACGAGGCCCTCGGGCCGCCGTACGCCGACTACGCCGCCGAGGCCGACTTCACGCTGCTCGACGAGCAGATCCGGGCGGCCTACGACACCGACGCGCGCCACAAGTACACCGGCAGCGTCGACGACGTCCTCGGCGAGCTCGACTTGCAGAAGAAGACGAGCAAGGACGGCAAGTACCAGAACAACGCGAAGGAAGCCGACAAGTGGGACAAGGAGCTCGACCGCATCACCAAGACGTACCCGTCGGTCGAGTGGGTCCCCACCGCGATCGCGCGGCGCGGTGAGCTCTACGATCGCCTGCGGACGGGCCTGTACAACGCCGTTCCGCCGGCCATCAAGTTCTTCACCCCGGCGCAGGAGAACCTCCTCCGCACGATGCGCAACAGCGGCCGCGACGACCTCATGGACAAGGCCGACGAGCTCGACACGGCCAAGCGCGAGTACTGGCGCAACAAGAAGGAGAAGGAGCTCGGCGGCGCCGACGAGGTCATGGTTCGCCACTACGCGACCGCGATCGCCCTCGCGCGCAAGTACAACGTGCGCAACACGCAGATGCAGAAAGCCGTCGGGCGCATGGCGTACTTCACCGACATCATCGGCGACGCCAAGCTCAAGGACTACGTCACCAAGACGAAGGACCCGAACGAGCCCTCGCGTCAGCTCGACTACAAGGACGGCCAATACGTCCAGACCCGCCCGGGTCTGACGGGGGTGCCGGCCTCGAATGGAAGCTCGGTGCCGCTGCCGGCGGCGCCGTGAAGGGGAGTCTCTCGATGAAGCAGCGCGCCGTTCGCACCCTCCTGGGCCTCACCTTCTCGGCCGTCGCCCTCGGCCTCGCGGCGCCGGTCGCGCTCGGCGTCGGCGGCTGCGGCGGCGACGACAAGAAGGTCAACTACCCGCCGAAGGCCGAAGGCGACGCCGGCCCGCAGAGCGGGCTCGCGGTGACCGACAACAAGGGCGCCGACGTCGCCGTGACCGACGTGACCTCCGGGCTCACCGGCGCGGCGAAGGAGGCCTACGAGCGCGGCTTCAAGGCCTGGCTCGAGGGCGACATCGCGGGCGCCAAGAAGGGCTTCACCGAGGCGGCCGCGGCCGATCCGAAGTCGCCGATGCCGCACTACTCGCTGGGGGTCGTCCTCGAGCGGACGGGGGACCTCTCCGGCGCGCAGCAGGAGTATCGCGCGGCGTTCGGCGCCGTCCCGGAGCACGATCTCTCGATCGCGGCGTACGCGCTTTCGCTCGCGAACTCCGGCCACGCCGGCGAGGCCGAGACGTTCCTGAACGACAAGAAGTCGAAGCTCCCGAGCTCGCCGCGCGTCCTCACTGCCCTCGCCGAGGTGAAGTCCCTGCAGAAGGACCACGGCACGGCGCAGACGCTCGCGCAAGACGCGCTCCGCATCAACCCCGACTTCAAGGAGGCGATGGTCACCGTCGCGCGCGACCACTACCGCGCGCGCAAGATGGACCTCGCGAAGTACGCGCTCAAGGCGATCCTCGACGGCTTCGGTGAGTCCCAGCCGCCGCGGGATCCCGCCAACGCCGAGGCCCACTTGATCCGCGGGCTCATCGAGCGCGAGAGCGGCCAGCGCGCCGCGGCGATGAAGGACTTCGAGGCCGCGTTCGCCAAGCGCCCCGACATGGTCGAGGTCCTCGTGCAGCTCGGTTCGATGCGCCTCGAGGCGGGCAACGCCGCCGAAGCGCAGCCGCTCCTCGAGAAGGCGCTCCGCTACTCGGCGCAGAACCCCCTCGCGCACCTGAACCTCGGCGACTGCTACCGGCTCGCCGGGCGCGTCGCCGACTCCAAGAAGGAGCTCGACACCGCGCTCGCGCAGGACGGCACGCTCGCGCAGGCCCACTACAACCTCGGCCTGCTCTATCTCTTCTCGCCCAGCGTCCCGGGGGCGAGCGCGAACGAGCAGGTGGCCACCGCCCTCAAGGAGCTCGAGACGTACAAGACGATGCGCGGCCCGAAGGCCCCTCCGGGCACCAGCGACGACATCGACGAGCTGATCAACAAGGCGAAGGCCAAGCAGAACGAGCTGAAGAACGCCGCTGCCGCCGCCGCAACCCCCCCGCCTGCGGCCGCTGGCGCCGACGGTGGCGCGAAACCCAAGTGAGTCGTACTCTTAGGTCCACGAGGTATCCGATGAAGTCGCTCCGCTGGATTTTCGCCGCCCTCGCCGGGCTCGCCCTCGCGTCGTCGTCGGACGACGCCGCTGCCCAGCAGAAGGGCGGGGGAGTCATCACCATCAACGAGGTCACGATCGTGGGTCGTGTCCAGAAGCCGGTCGCGTCGGTCGACGTGAGCAAGATCCAGCCGAAGCTGACGCTCGCGGAGCTGAAGCAGCCCTTCATCGATCGCATCGAAGAGGCGACCCGCACCGATCCGTTCTGATCGGCCCGTGTACGCTCTCTGCGCGCTGCTCGTCGGGATCGCGTGCGTCGCGGCCTCGATGCGCAGGCTCTGGTTCGCGGCCGGGCCGTCCGAGCTCGACGCCGCGGAGCTCGGCAAGCACCTCGGCGTGAAGCAAGCGTTGGATCCGAGCCGCGCGCGAGCGCGCCTCGCCGCCGTCCGCGCGCTCGCGCGGCGGCTGCCAGAGACGGCGTGGGAGCGGCAGATCGTGGAGGCGATGGACGAGCGGCGCCACGAGGTGCGGACGGCGCTCGTCAACGAGCAGCTCCGGGAGGTGGACTGGACGCTCGGGAAATGGGCGCGGGTGCCGCGCGTGTGCGCCAGCATCGCGTCCAGCGCAGGCCTCCTTCTCGCCACGTTCGTCCTCCGCGCCGGCCTGCACGATCCGGAGGCGCTCTCGGGCGACGTCGCCGAGCTGGTGACGACGGGCATCGTGGGGCAGGCCCTCGGGGTGGCGACGCTCGGCATCGCGTCGACGCTCCTCTGCGTCGGGCTGATGTCCCAGGCCAACCGGATCGCGAAGGAGCGGCTCGCCGCGACCGACGCGTTGGTCGAGCACCTCGAGGTGTTGGCCGACGCCGCTCCCGCTCCCGAGGACCCGCACCGCCGGCTCCCCGACGAGCCGGCGGCGGTGTAGGTAAAGTACCTACCTTTCCCGCGGCTCCGGCTCAGGGAGCATGGCTGGGCGAAGGGCTCATCGAAGGGCTCATCGAAGGGCTCATCGAAGGGCTCCTCGGGGAGGTCGTTCGAGTGACCACCGGGGGCTCGTGAAAGCGCCGTCGCTTTTTCAGGAACTTTCGTCCAGTGAGGGTAGTCTAACGCTCGGGCCGTCTCTCCGCGCTGCGGTGGGGTGGTCGCTTCCGTAGTTTTTCCTTCCAAGGAGCGCGATCGAATGAACGCCGGACCGAGCGCACAGCCGCAAGGAAACCGACCGGGTCAGATGACCGCCGTGATGCGGGCGATGGCCGTCAACACCGGTCCCAAGGTGTTGCGCATCGGCCTCGTTCAGCGGGGTCGCATCGTCGAAGAGCGCGTCATCAAGCAGCGCGCCACCGTGTCGGTCGGCCCCAACGAGCGCAACACGTTCGTGGTCGCGGCGCCGAACGTGCCCCCCCAGTTCAAGCTCTTCGAGCTCATCGGCAACGACTACTACCTGAACTTTCTGGACGGGATGAACGGGCGCGTCGCGCTCGCGACCGGCATCACCGACATCGCCTCGCTGCGCGGGCAGGCGCGCAAGGTCGGCGGCGCCTATCAGGTCAAGCTCACCGACGAGGCGCGCGGGAAGATCGTCGTCGGGGACACCACGTTCCTGTTCCAGTTCGTGGCGCCGCCGCCGGTGCAGCCGCGCCCGCAGCTCCCGCTCGCGGTGAAGGGCGGCATCGCCAACCAGATCGACTGGAATCTCACGATCATCGCCGCGTTCAGCTTCCTGCTGCACTTCGGCTTCGTCGGCGCGATGTACTCCGACTGGTTCGACTCCGTCGTCAACGACGAGGTCAACGTCGGCAACCTCGTCGACATGATGAAGAACATCCCGACCCCACCGGCCACCGAGACCGCCGAGCCCGTCTCGACCGCGCCGACGACCACCGCCACCTCCACCGCCGCGACCGTCAAGCCGACGGGCGGCGGCGGGAAGGCGGGCGGTGGCAGCCCTGGCGCCGGCGGCGGCAAGGGCTCCGTCAGCGACCAGAAGGCGGCGGCGCTCGCGGCCCAGGCGGACGCGATGCAGATGGCGATGCTCGCCTCGGTGTCCGGCGGCACGTCGGTCCAGGGCGCGCTGAGCCGCAGCGACATCCCGCCGGTGGATCTCTCCGGAGCGGCGGCCTCGGGCGCTGGCGTCTCGCCCGGCTCGGGGGACATCAAGTTCGGCAGCGGCGGCAGCCCCGTTCAGGGCGGCAAGGGCAGCGGCCTCGCGGGCATCGGCGGCGGCACGGGCGGCACCGGTGACAAGGGCGGCGGCAACGAGCGCAAGGTCGAGGGGCCCAAGGGCGACGCCCAGATCCTCGGCACGAGCGCGTCGGTCCCGATCTCCGACGCCGACCGCGTCATCGCGGGTCTCCGCGGGCGCTTCCGCGCTTGCTACCAGCAGGGCCTCAACAGCGATCCGACGATGTCCGGCAAGGTCGTCATCACCGCCCGCGTCGGTCCGAACGGCGAGGTCCAGTCGGCCGACGTCGGCCAGAACACGGGCCTGTCGCCCGCGGTCGCGAGCTGCATCGCCCGCCACGTGCGCAACGCTCAGTTCACGGGCAACGGCCAGGGCTCGACGCTGAACATCCCGGTCACCTTCGTCCAGCAGACCAAGTAGGCGCCCCCTTCGCTGAGGCGCCCCCTTCGCTGAGGCGCCCCCTTCGCTGAGGAGGCGCCCCCTTCGCTGAGGCGCCCCCTTCGCTGAGGCGCCCCCTTCGCTGAGGCGCCCCCTTCGCTGAGGCGATGGGGGCGCGACGCTTTTCGGGCAGCCGCAAGAATTTCTGAATGGAGAAGCGAGCGGTGCACCTCAACAGGAGCCGCCCGTGTGTGGGGCGGCGTCGACCCCTGAACGAGTGTTGCACGTTTTTTTCGGAGCCCTCTCCCGGGCCCCGCGCTAGATAACGGAAATTCCGACACAAAACGGCGCCAGCGCCGCTTCAGGAACCCCCCGTCCGACCGTTGACACCGACTAGGTCACAAAGTACAGTCGTACCCGAGGCAGGAGGCCCCTTTCGATGCGAGTCCGCGCAAGCCTGAGATTGATTGTTGGGGCGGCGATCTTGGCGTACGCAGCTTCGCCCGCTTCGGCGCAGCCCGCCGGCGGCACGGGCGGCGCGGCCGCTGCGCCGGCCACCACCGACGCAACAGTCGGCTTCCAGCGCAAGACCCAGCTGTCTCCGCAGGAGCAGGTGGCCGAGGCCGAGAAGCACGTGGCCCGCATGGAGCAGGCCGCGGGCGCGGTGCGCAAGCAGCTCGAAGAGGCGCGGCGCCAGCGCGACGTCGTGAAGACGCTCTGTCTGAACGACAAGCTCTCGCAAATCGACGTCGCCATCCGCTCGGCGCGCGACCGGCGCACGCAGCTCTCGAGCGCGGTCACGCGCAACGACGCCGAGGGGGCGAACCACGAGTACACGATCCTCACCGTCCTGCGGCAGCGCGCGGAGCAGCTCACCGCCGAGGCCAACCAGTGCATCGGCGAGGAGTCGGCGTTCCTGGGCGACACCAAGGTGCGGATGACGGTCGACCCGGGCATCGCCCAAGACGACCCGACGGCCTATCCGACGACGGATCCCACCCTCGTCAGCGCACCGCCGTATTGCACTAGCTGCTCACTGTAGTAGAACGCGACGCGCCGGCTCTCGGACACACGCAATTTGGTTTGGCACTCAGGCCAAAGCGAGTATCCTGCCGGCGCTGTCGTGTTTGCTCGTTGGGCGTCGCCTAGGCGTCGTCCGGCGAGGCTGGCCAGCTCCAACTGGTCGGCAGCGCGGGGTGGTTGACCGCGAACCCTTGGGCGCACTGCTCGCCGCCTCGCTGCGGAGGGTAGCTCGACAGGGGGAAGGGGCCTGCCACCTCGCTCGCGAATAGGGTCTTAGACTCCCATGAATCGACGCCACGGACGAAATCTCGTTAGGTTCAAGAGCGGCAAGATCGCGTGCGGCGTGCTCGCCTTCGCTGCGGCGGCGCTCTTCACGACGAGCGCGAGCGCGCAGGCCTGGCTCAAGGATCGCCGGTTCCAAGAGGGCTCGGGCATCAAGGCCGGTGACCTCGAGCTGCACCCCGGCATCGCCGGCGAGGTCGGCTACGACTCGAACTGGTTCCTCCGCACGAACAAGACCGCGCCCGACAACGTCAACGGCGCGCCGCAGCTCCCCGTCCGCGACGCGGGCGTCATCCGCATCACGCCGTCGTTCTCGATCGCGACCCGCGGCGAGCAGCGGAGCGAGGGCTCGAGCGACGGCTCAGCGGCGGCGCTGCCCGTCGTCGTGTTCCGCGGAAGCGCCGACGCGACCTACCGCGAGTTCATCGGCGCCCAGGAGATCCGCGACCAGCGCAACCTGAGCGGCCAGGCGAACGTCCGCGCCGACTTCCTCCCGGGCCGTGTCATCGGCTTCGGTGTCTTCGGCGGCTACGTCCGCACCATCCGTCCGACGGTCCTCGGCAACCCCGACGAGTCCTTCAACCGCAGCGATCTCATCGGCGGCGGTGAGGTGGTCGTGACCCCCGGCGGCGGCACCCTCGACCTCCGCGGCGGCTACCAGGTCCAGGCGGCGCTCTTCGAGCAGACGCAGGGCGTGCCCTTCAGCAACATCACCCACGAGGTCGCGGTCCGCAACCGGTGGAAGTTCCGCCCCCGCACCGCCCTCTTCCACTACACGACGCTCCGCTTCGTCAACTATCTCAACCCGGAGCGTTCGCAGAACTTCCTGAACGACTCGGCGCCGCTCCGCAGCGAGTTCGGCGTCACCGGTCTCGTCACCCCGCGGTTCTCGGTCCTCGCGGCCGCCGGCTACGGCGCGAGCTTCCAGCGCAACGGCGAGAGCGCGGCCACGCGCCAGTACGACAGCATCATGGGCCAGGCCGAGGCGACGTTCTACCTCTCGGCGAACCCCGGCGCCTCGGACCCGGGCCAGGTCGGCCTCGCGCTCTCGACCATCTCGCTCGGCTACGTCCGCGACTTCCAGCAGAGCTACGTCGGCAACTTCTACGGCTCCGACAAGGGCTACGCTCGGTTGACGTACTTCTTCGGTGGTAAGGCCATCCTCAACATCGACGGCTCGGTCGGCGCGGTGCAGTACCCCGACGTCTTCATCGTCCCGAGCCCCGGCGCGACGCCGACGAAGGCTCAGGACGCGTGGACCGATATCCGCATCGGGTCGACGCTCTTCGCCGAGTACCGCTTCACCGACGCGTTCGGCGTGAACACCACGCTCGACTATTCGCACAACGTCTCGAACACGCGCCTGCCGGCGGGTGGGACTGCCGCCACGCCCCAGTTCTTCGACATGAACTGGCAGCGGTTCCAGGCGTTCCTCGGCGCCCGCTACTTCCTCTGAGACGCGCGAACCTCCCCGGCGGCGCGCGCCGCGCGAGGGGTGGTCGCTTGAATGGCGGCCGCTCGCGCGGCGACCAATGCGCTGAACCCGAACGCCGTTTCGCTTGAGGTTTCGCGCGTTCGGGCGTACACGAAGCTGTCCCTCTTCGCCGCCGCGAGGCGGCCCGGGCCCTCTGCCGAGCCTTCGATGCGCTGGATCTTCGCGACTCTCGTGCTGCTCGTGACCGCGTTCGTGGCGGGCTGCGGGCCCGCGCACGCTCCCCCACCGCGAAACCTCCCCCCGCCCACGCCCAGCACCACCGTCGGCCCGGGCGACGTCTTCGAGGTGTTCGTGATGGGCGAGCAGAACCTCCCCAAGGAGTTCCGCGTGCAGCCCGACGGGAGCATCAACTTCCCGTACCTGGAAAAGATCTCGGTGACGGGGATGGAGCCGCAGGACATCGCCGAGCTCGTGAAGCGGCGCCTGCGCGAAGAGAAGATCCTCCAGAACCCGCAGGTCTCGGTCATCGTCAAGGCCTACAACTCGAAGAAGATCACGGTGCTCGGGCAGGTGGCGAAGCCGGGCAGCCTCGGCTTCGTGGAGGGGATGAAGCTCGTCGAGGCGATCTCGCTCTCGGGCGGCTTCACCCCGCTCGCCGACGGGCGCCACGTCATCCTCACGCGCAACGTCTCACCGACCAAGACCGTGACCGCCATCATCAGCGTGGACGCGATCACCGACGGCGCTCAAGCCGACATCCCGCTCCAGTCCGGCGACACCATCAAGGTCGAGCAGAAGGTGTTCTGAGCGGATGGCGCTCCCGCGGCTCCTCTTCCTGCTGACGGGGGGCACGCTCCTCATGCGCTCGTCCGCCGCGCCGTCGGGGGAGTCGTCGCGCCGGGTCGGAGTCGACGCGGGCGCGGCGCAGCGGGACCTCGTGGCCGAGGTGCCCGCCCTCGCGCGCCTCGGCACCATCGAGAGCGAGCTGCTCTTCAACATGGACTCGGCCGACCTCGGGCCCGAGCACTGGGTGGTCCTCGCGAACGCCGTCCACGACGCCATCGCGCGGGGGCGGGCGGACGGGATCGTCGTCGTCCACGGGACGGACACCATGGCCTACAGCGCGAGCGCCCTCGGGCTCATGCTCGGCCCG
>JAEUKG010000923.1 GCA_016794325.1 Myxococcales bacterium
CGGCCGCGTGCGCCGTCACCCTCGGCGAGGCCGGCCTCGCCCGCGACTGGTGCGAGCCGGTGGTGCAGCGCCGAGGCTCGAGCGCCGAGGCGACGCTCCTCATGGGCCGCGCGCTCACCCAGCTCGGCGACCTCGCGACCGCCCGCGTGTGGCTGAAGCAAGCCCACGACAAGGCCGCGACCGGCGAAGATCGCGGCCGCGCGTGGGCCGCGCTCGCCGAGGTGGCCTACCTCGCGGGCAAGCTCGAAGAGGCGGCCGACCTCGCCAAGAAGTCGTCGCTCGCGGCGGAGACCGCGAGCACCCGCCTCGCGGGCCGCAACACGCAGGGCAAGGTCCTCCTCGCCCTCGCCAAGTGGGACGAGGCCGACGCTCACTTCGCCGAAGACGCGGCGCTCGCCCAGGAGGCGGCCGACCGCGACGCGGAGCTCCGCGCCCGCATCAACCGCGGCATCGCCCTCATGAGCCGCGGTCGGCTCGAGGAGGCCCGCCGCACCTTCGAGCGCGTGTACGACGACGGCAAGCGCTACGGCGTCGTCCGCGCGTGCGCCCACGCGCTCTCGAACCTCGCGGTCATCGCCCACCGGCGCCACGACTACGGCCGCGCGCTCGAGCTCTGGGAGGAGACGGTCCGCTTCCCGCAGGCGCTCCGCGGTCGTATCGCCACCGCCCGGACGCTCGCGAACCTCGCCGAGCTCCGCGTCCGCCTCGGGCTCGTCGATCACGCCGAGCACGCGATCGCGTTCGGCCGGCGGCTCGTGTCCGGCGGGGCTTGCCCCGTCGCCGCGGCCTACCTCGCCGTCGCCGCCTCGCGCGCCGCCCTCGCCCGCGGCCGCACCGACCTCGCGCGCAAGGAGGCCGACGCCGCGGTCGAGCTCGCCACGAGCGCCGACGATCGCGGCGACCGGCTCCCCGAGGCCTACGTCGTCTCGGCCCGCGTCGCCCTCGAGGACGGCGACGTGGCCGCGGCCCGCGACGCCATCGGGCGCGCGACCGAGATCGCGACCAACGACCGCATCCGGGCGGAGGTCGCCCTCTGCCGCGCGCTCTCGCGACGCGCCCGCGGCGAGAGCGCGCTCGAGGACGCCTCGGCGGCCCTGGCGCTCGCCACCAAGAGCGGCGATCAGGACCTCCTCGTCGAGATCCACGCGCTGCTCGCCACCCTCCACCGCGACGCCGACAACGTGCAGTCTGCACGCGCTCACGCGCGCCGCGCGGCGATCCTCCAGGGTCGCGTCGCCGACGACCTCCCGTCCGACGTGCGCGCGGCCTACCTGGCCCGGCCCGAGAGCGTCTGCCTCTCGCGGCTCCAGGCCTCCCTCGCCGTCGACGAGAGCGCCGGCGACGACGCCCCGAGCTCCGACCGCGTCGTGCACTCGGTCGAGCTCCGCGCCACCGCCGCCGCCGCCCCGCGCGAGATCGTGGGCGACGACCCGCAGATCAAGGCGCTCCTCCTCGCGGTGAAGAAGGTCGGCAAGACCAGCAGCACCGTGCTCGTCCACGGCGAGAGCGGCACCGGCAAGGAGCTGGTGGCCGAGGCGCTGCACCGCGCGAGCGACCGGGCCGACGGCCCGTTCGTCGCGGTCAACTGCGCCGCGCTCGTGGAGACGCTCCTCCTCTCCGAGCTCTTCGGCCACGAGAAGGGCGCCTTCACCGGCGCGAGCGCGCGCCGACGCGGCCGCTTCGAGATGGCCGAGGGCGGCACGCTGTTCCTCGACGAGATCGGCGACATCTCGGCGCGCACCCAGGTCGCCCTCCTCCGCGTCCTGCAGGAGAAGACCTTCGAGCGGGTCGGTGGCACCGCCCCCATCCGCGCGAACGTCCGCGTCGTGTGCGCGACGCACCGCGATCTCAAGGCGATGGTGGAGCGCGGCGAGTTCCGCGAGGACCTCTACTACCGCCTGCGCGGGATCACCCTCGAGGTGCCGGCCCTCCGCGTCCGCGCGGGCGACCTGCCCAAGATCAGCGACCACCTCCTCGCCCGCATCGCCGAGGAGCGCGGTGAGGCCAAGAAGCGCCTCGACGCCGACGCCGCGGACCTGCTCTGCCGGCACCGCTGGCCGGGCAACGTCCGCGAGCTCGAGAACGTGCTCCGCGCCGTCACCATCTTCGCCGAGGGCGACTCGATCAGCGCCCGCGACCTCGTCGACAACATCGAGGACCTGCGGCTGGTGGCGCAGCAGCGCGGCTCGTCGGCCCCGCCGCCGGTCGCCGCCGAGGTCGAGGGCGACGACGGCGACGAGTCGATCGGCGACGCCGCCCGCGCGGGGATGGGCGCGCCGATCAACGCGACCCATGTAGCCTCCACGGAAGTCCGCTCCGGCACGCTGTCGCTCGCCGACATGAAGCGCCGCATCGAGCGCGACTGCATCGTCCGCGCTCTGACCGAGACCGGGGGGAACATCACGCGAGCGGCGACGCTCCTTGGCATGAAACGTCCACGCCTATCGCAGCTCGTGAAACAATACGGCCTGTTCTCCGGCGCTTCGGAGGAAGCATGAAATCGCGCATCATCCTCGTCCTCGGCATCCTCCTCACCGCCGCCGGCTGCGCCTTCGAGGCGCCGCGCGAAGGCCACGACGACGGCGCGACCCGCGAGGTCGCGCAGGCGTCGAGCGGCGACGCCACCAAGGCTACGGCTCCCTCGGCCCAAGCGGCGGACGTCCACGCCGCCGCCGCGAACACGGCGCCGAGCGCCGGCGACGAGCGCGAGAGCGCGGGCCCCGGCCCCGACCCCTGGATCGGCGCCGGCCCCGGCCCCGACCCGTGGAACCCCTGGGTCCGGACCGCCCCGGTCAGCCACGTCGAGTAGGCGCCGGCCGTGTGACATCCGCGCGAACGCGCGACGGCGAGGTCGTGGACCTCGCCGGGGAGTCGTTGGATGCGACCGTGCGCCGCTTGGCCATGGTCGCGTCCGTTTTGTGCGCCGTCACCCTCGCGGCCGCTCGGTCGTGCTCCGAGGGCGAGCTCCTCCAGGGTGCCGAGGTCGTCCCCAGGGCGGCGCTGAGCCACCCGAGCGATCGCTTGGAGCCTCGCGGGCGCGCGCCGCTCGTCTGCCCCCGGGACGACGACCCCGAGGTCGGCGAGGTGCTATCCCGGTTCGGTCACGCGGCAGGCCACGTCGGCTGAGGGTGGCCGCACCGCCGGGGCGCGCCGACGCTCCGCCAGCGATCGGTCAGCGCTTCTTCTTGGCGGGCTTGGCGGGCTTGGCGGGCGCCTTCTTGGCCGGCTTCGCGGGGGCCTTCTTCGCGGGCTTGGCGGGCGCCGCCTTGCTCGCCTTCGCGGGCTTCGCCGGCGCCGCCTTGCTCGCCTTCGCCGGCGCCGCCTTGCTCGCCTTCGCGGGCGCCGCCTTCGCGGGCGGGGGCGGCGCGGCCTTCGCGGGCGCGGCCTTCGCGGGCGCGGCCTTCGCGGGCGCCGCCTTCGCGGGCGCGGCCTTCGCGGGCGCGGCCTTCGCGGGCGCGGCCTTCGCGTCCTTGCCCTTCGCGACCTTCGCGTCCTTGCCCTTCTTCTTCGGCGGCTCCTCTTCCTCTTGCTCCTCTTCGTCGTCCTCGATCATCGGCTGCGACGCGAGCGCCGCCATGCGGGCCGCGCTCGCGCGATCGGCGACGATGGCCATCTTCCCGAAGTACGCGCGCATCGGCTGGAAGTAGAAGTCCTGCCACCCCTGCCGGTACTTCTCGCCCTGCCCCTCGGGGATGTCGGAGTGCAAGATGGTGATGCGCGTCCC
>JAEUKG010000936.1 GCA_016794325.1 Myxococcales bacterium
GGTCGCGCCCGCGACGCTCGACGCGGCGGACCTCGACGCGATCGTCGCCGCGGCGATCGCGACCGACGGCCCCGCCGACGAGGGAGAGGCGGCGCTCGCCGAGGAGCTTCGCGCCGCGCTCGCCGACCCGCGGCGCGATCACCCCCTCGCCGCGCTCGCCCGCGCCGCGCGGTCGGCCCACGCTCCCGGCGAGCTGCCCGCCGCCGACAACGCGCGCCTCGTCGCGCGCGCCCTCGAGCCCGCCGGCGTCGCGCCCGCGCGAGGTCGCGGCCAGGTCATCCGCGTCGCGTTCGGCGCGGCGGCGACCATCACCGCCCTCGCCGCGAGCGTGTGGCTCTTCGCGGGCGGCATCGGCGGCCCCGGCAGCACGGCGTCCGTCGACCTCGCCCGCTCGCGCTCCACCCAGCCGCTCTTCGGCGAGCCGTTCAAGGCCGGCGAAGGCCAGGCCAGCTCGCGCATCGATCGCATCGCCGTCGCGCGCTCGTCCGACTTCCGCGAGAACCGCTTCAAGCGTTGGGGGGTCCGATGACCCCCCGGCGCCTCGCCCTCGTCGCGGCGCTCGCCTGCGCGCTCTCGGGCGCGCTCGGCGGCGGCCTCGTCGCGTGCTCGAAGGGCCCGCAGGCGGTCGCCGAGCCCGACGCCGGGCAGGTCGTCGACGTCGAGCTCATGGCGTACCTGTCCGAGGCGCGCGCCCTCCACCACCAAGCCAACCTCAAGGAGGAGCTCGGTGACCTGAAGGGCGCGATCGCCGCGATGGACCGGCTGACGACGGCGCGCCGGCCCGCCGGCGGCCGGATCGCGGAGGTGGACGAGGTGCTCGCCGACGCCTACGCCCGCCGCGCCGAGCTCGAGCTCAAGATCGGGGATCTCGCCGCGGCCGATCGGAGCCTGCGGTCGGGCCTCGAGCACGCCCCCGACACCAGCTACTTCCGCGGGCACCTCGTCGAGGTGCAGGGGCTCGTCGAAGAGGCGCGCGGCGCGCAGCTCGCCGACGCCGGCAAGGCCGCCGAGGCCAAGCAGGCGCGCGAGCGCGCGATCACCCTGCTCGAGGAGGCGATCCGAATCCAGGAGGCGGTCGTCGCGAGAGCGACCGGAGCGCGCGACGGCGGCGCGGAGGGCGGGCGATGATCCGCGCGCGGCGCGGCGCGGGTCCTCTCGCGCTCCTCGTCGTCGCGGCGACGGCCGCGTGCGGCGGCGGACCCGACGCCCGCCCCGCGAGCTCCCCCGAGAGCCCGAGCCAGTCGAAGGCCACCGAGGCGGCGCCGCCAGGGTACCCGCCCGGCACCGCGGCGAGCGGGGCGCTTCCGCCGCCGATGCCGTCGCCGGGCGCGACGCACAGCCCGGGCGGGCTGCCGCCCGACTCTCCGTCGGCGGCGCTCCTCGAGATCGAGACGGCGTGGCAGAGGCTCGAGCTGTCGGGGAGCGACTGCGCCCTCGCCTGCCGCGCGCTCGCCTCGATGGAGCGAGCGACGGGCAAGCTCTGCTCGATGCCCGACGAGCCGGCGCGCTGCGACGACGCGAAGGGCCGCGTCCGCGGGGCTCGCGGCCGGGTGCGCCAAGCGTGCGGGAGCTGCCCCGGCGGGCCGAGCGTCGACGACCGCGCGCCGATCCCGAGCCCGTGACCCGCCCGGCGCGGAGCCGCGCGCCCTCGAATCGGTTCGCGAAATGAGCGCGGGTGAACTAGACCGGCGGCGTGGACCTCGAGCGCCGCGCTGAGCTCGCCCCGGCTGGCCGCACCGCCGCGCGCTCGCCCGCGGACGCGCGCGACCTCCGCGAGGGGGGACGCTGGACGTGGGGCCAGCGCGTGAAGAACGACGCGCTCTACGCCCTCGCGACCGCCGCGCTGTTCGCGGCGCGCCAGGCGCCGCTCGGCGCGCTCGCGGCGCTGGGGGCGGGAGTCGGCGCGCTCGCGCACGTCGCGTGGGGCTCGGGCCGCCGCGTCGCGCTCGCCAACGTCGCCCGCGCGCTGCCCGAGGCGAGCGAGCGCGAGCGACGCGCGCTCGTGCGCGAGAGCTTCCGTCGGCTCGGATCGTACCTCGCCGACGCCGTCGCTCAGCTCGACGGGCGCGCCCTCCTCCCTCGCCTGACGGTGGACGACGAGAGCCTCGCCACGATGGCCGAGGCGCGCGCGGGCGGGCGCGGCGTCCTCTTCGCGTCGGGGCACCTCGGGCCGTGGGAGCGCGTCGCGGCCGCGCTCGTCGCCCATCGGATCCCCCTCGTGACGATCGCGCGCGAGCCGTACGACCCTCGCTTCGCGTCGGTGTACGAGGCGCTCCGCGAGCGCCACGGCGTCGGCGTCATCTACCGCGGCCACGCCGGCGCCCCGACCCGGATCGTCCGCACCCTGCGCCGCGGCGGCGTCCTCGGCGTGCCGATGGACCTCGCCACGCGCGCGCCGAGCGTCCTCGTGCCGTTCCTGGGCCACCCCGCGCCGACGCCGATCGGGCCGGCGCGGCTCGCGCTGCGCGCGGGCGCGCGGGTGGTGGTGGGGACGTTCGCGCCGCCGTGGCGAGTCGCGATCACCGCCATCGACACCGCGGACCTCGACGCGAGCGCCGACGCCGAGCTCGAGCTCCTGGCGCGCATCAACGGCGAGCTCTCACGGCGCGTGCTCGCGAGCCCGGAGGGCTTCCTCTGGATGCATCCGCGCTGGGGGACGGAGGCCGCGACCGTGACCTCACTTGCGCCAAAATCCGCTGTTCTTTCGAGCACCTGAGCCCGATCTGGCCCGCGGCGCGCTCCTGGCATATTCTGGTCGATATGCAGGCGAAGCCCGCTCGCGGCCGAACCGGGGGGCCACGATGAGCGGGACCAAGGTCCCGCGCCTCATCGGCACTCCCGATCTCAAGAACCTCAAGCTCACCGCGGTCGAGGGGTTCTTGATGTCGCGCATCAACGGATCGCTCACGATCGCGCAGATCGCGAGCGAGACCGGTCAAGACGTCGAGGCCGTCGTCGAGCTCGTCGACAAGCTCGAGAAGGCGTACGTGGTGTCCACCGCGCCGCCGGGGCAGACCGTGCGGCCGCCCGCGCCCCCTCCCCCTCCCGTGGGGCCGAAGCCGATCCCGACGGGGCGCTACAAGCCCGCCGAGCTCGCCGAAGCCTGCGATCTCGACGACGACCAGAAGAAGCGCGTCCTCGACCTCTTCTACGCGGTGAGCGACTGCGACAGCTACCGCCTCCTCGGCGTCGCGCGCGAGGCGGACAAGAAGGCGATCAAGCGCGCGTACTACGAGGTCGCGGCCGCGGTCCACCCCGACAAGTTCTTCCGCAAGAACCTCGGCGCGTTCAAGGCGAAGATGGAGGCGGTCTTCCACCGCCTCACCGAGGCGCACGACACGCTCACCGACAAGGTGAAGCGCGCCGAATACGACGCCTACCTCGAGACGGTCGGCGACACCCAGGAGCTCGAGGACGCCCTCAGCCACGCGGCGGCCGACGTCGCCGCCGCGCAGGAGGCGCTGCTCAAGGAGTTCCTGGACTCGAAGGAGGTGCAGGCGGCCGCCGCCCCCTCTCGCGCGCCGATGATGGACCGGGCCGAGCTCACGGCGCGGCGGCAGGCGCTCGCGGCGCGGTTGACGGGCGGAGCGATGCGACCGAAGGCGCCGACGAGCCCCGGGACCGCCCCGCCGCCCGCCGCCCACCCCGCGCAGAGCATGTCCACGAGCGAAGCGGTGGACGCCCTCAAGCGGCGGTACGAGGACAAGATCTCGGCCGCGAAGCTCGCCCAGTCCCGCAAGTACGCGGACGCGGCGGCGGCGGCGATGGCGAAGGGCGACGTCGTCGGCGCCGCCAACGCGTACCGCGTCGCGATGTCGTTCGACGGCGTCGACGCCGAGACCGCGGAGCGGGCGCAGGAAGCGCAGCAGAAGGCGACGGAGACGCTCGCCGAGAGCTACACCAAGCAGGGCACGTACGAGGAGCGCGCGGAGCGCTGGCCGGAAGCGGCCCGTTCGTGGAGCCGCGTCGCGCAGCTCAAGCCGAACGATCCGCTGGGCCTCGACCGCGCGGCCAACGCCATCCTGAAGGCGGAGGGCGACAAGCACCAGGCCGCGGAGTACGCCAAGCGCGCCATCGAGCTGTCCCCCGACACCATCGCGTACCGGCTGACCCTCGCGAGCATCTACGTCGCCGCCGACCTGAACCTCGCCGCGAAGCGGGAGCTCGAGCTGGCCGCGAAGCTCGCTCCGAACAACGTCGCCGTCCAGACGATGCTCAAGAAGATCCAGAAATCGGCTTGAAATCCACAGCGGAGGCGCCGCTCGGCGCCTCGTGGCCGCGCGCGGCCCCGTCGGGGCGAGGGGCGCGATCCACGGCCGCGGTCACGCCCCGAGCGCGGGCGCGCGCGGAGTGGCCGGCGCGACCGCCCCCGAGACCGGCGCCCGACACCCGCTCACAAAAAAAACCCATTTTCCGCAAAATTGGGCAATCTTAAGGGCGTAGTCTCTTACCCTCGTCAAGGGAGACGCGCGCGCTATGGAGAAAGTCATCGGCATCGACCTCGGGACCACGAACTCGTGCGTCGCGATCGTGGAGAACGGAACCCCGGTCGTCATTCCCAACCGGGGCGGCTACAAGACCACACCGTCGATGGTGGCGGTCACGGAGGCGGGCAAGCGGCTCGTCGGCCACATCGCCAAGCGGCAGGCCATCACCAACGCAGAGAACACGGTCTACGCGGCCAAGCGCCTCATCGGCCGCAAGTGGAACTCGCCGCAGGTGAAGAACGCGGTCGCGACCTCGAGCTACAAGATCGTCGAGGGGCCGCACCAGGACGTCCGGATCGTGCTGCGGGACAAGGAGTACAGCGTTCCCGAGATCAGCGCGATGGTGCTCCAGGAGATGAAGGTCATCGCGGAGGACTACCTCGGCGAGCCCGTCACCAAGGCGGTCGTCACCGTCCCCGCGTACTTCAACGACAACCAGCGGCAGGCCACCAAGGACGCCGGGGAGATCGCCGGGCTCGACGTCATCCGCATCATCAACGAGCCGACCGCGGCCGCGCTCTCGTACGGCTTCGGCCGCAACCTCGAGAAGGTCGTCGCCGTCTACGACTTCGGCGGAGGCACGTTCGACATCTCGATCCTCGAGATCGCCTCGCACGGCGTCTTCAAGGTCATCGCCACCGCCGGCGACACCTTCCTCGGCGGCGAGGACATCGACGCGCGCATCATCGACTGGCTCGTGCAGGGCTTCAAAGAGGAGCACAACCTCGACCTCCGGCAGGACCGCATGGCGCTCCAGCGCCTCAAGGACGCCGCCGAGAAGGCCAAGTGCGAGCTCTCCAGCGTCCGCGAGACCGAGGTGAACCTCCCGTTCATCATCTCGAGCGGCCGCAACGAGGCGCTCCACCTCCAGCGCACCCTCACCCGGCAGACCCTCGAGGAGCTCGCCGACGATCTCATCGAGCGCACCGTCGACATCTGCCGGCAGACGCTCGAGGACGCGCGGCTCGGCAAGGACGAGATCGAAGAGGTCATCCTCGTCGGCGGAATGACCCGCATGCCGAAGATCCAGCAGGCGGTCGCCGCCTTCTTCGAGCGCGAGCCGTGCAAGGGAGTGCACCCCGACGAGGTCGTCGCCCTCGGCGCGGGCATCCAGGGCGCCGCGCTCGTGGACGACAAGCAGGAGATGATCCTCCTCGACGTCACGCCGCACGCCCTCGGCATCATGACGTTCGGCAACGTCTTCGAGGAGCTCATCCCCGCGAACACGACGGTGCCGACCCACCGGACCAAGATCTTCACCACGAGCCGCGACAACCAGACCGCGGTGAAGATCCTCGTCATGCAGGGCGATCCCGCCAAGAACGCCGAGGACAACGAGCTCCTCGGCGAGTTCATCCTCACCGGCCTCCGGCGCGCCCCCAAGGGCACGGTGGAGATCGAGGTGACCTTCGAGATCAACGCCGACGGCATCGTCTCCGTCCGCGCGAAGGACCTCGAGACCGGGCTCGAGCAGTCCATCCAGGTCACGGCGACGAGCGGCCTGACCCGCGACGAGATCAAGCAGATGGTCGACGCCGCGAAGGACGACCTCGTCGACCGCCGCGGCTCCGAGGAGTTCGAGGCCGCCAAGCAGGAGGCCGAGAAGCTCATCACCGAGATCGAGAAGCTCTTCCCGCAGGTGCAGCAGGTCGTCGCCTCGAGCGACTTCGGGCGAGACGCCATCGACAAGGCGAAGGCGATCGTCGAGAAGGCCCGCGCGGCCATCGAGAAGAAGGACGTCGCCGCGGTGAAGGAGCAGATCGAGGGCCTCACTCGCACCCACCGGATGTTCAAGGGGGTCGTGGCAAAGACCTGACGTCCGATGTCCGAGGACAAGCCGCAAGAGGGCGCCGGGGGTGGCGGCGCGGGCGGGATCGAGGGCGAAGACGCTCGGCGTCCATCCACGTCGTTCGATCCCCGTGAGCTCACGCGGGAGGTCCTCGGCTCGCAGGCGCCACCGGGAGCTCCGCAGCAGACGCCGAGCTCCGCGTTCAAGCGACCGACGGCCTCCGCGGTGGAGGCGGCGCGGCCTCCGTCGCCGACGCTCACTGACCCGATCGAGCTCGAGGCCGCGCGCATCAAGAGCACGGGCGGCCCTCCGTCGTCCGAGCTGTCGATGGTGAACCGGAACTCGCCGTCGCTCGCGCCGCCGGCGTCGGCGCCGATCTCGCTGCTGGACGACGGAGAGCTCAGCCCGCTCGACCGCGGGTGGCTCGAGGACGAGATCGAGACCGCCGGCGGCGCCACCGTGGTCCCGGACGAGGCGCGCCGACCGAAGAGCGACGCGCCGACGTCGCCGCCCCCGAGCCCCGCCCCCAAAGCGCAGGACTCGCCGCCCCGCGCGCCCCCGCAGACGACCGACGACATGTTCGCCGAGCTCGCGCTCGAGGACGACGAGCTCGATCAGTCCTTCGGGGCCGGCCTCACGCTCGACGCCGACACGGGCATGCCGTCGATCGAGCCGCCGCC
>JAEUKG010000940.1 GCA_016794325.1 Myxococcales bacterium
GTCCGCGCGGACGGGGCGCTCCTGCGCGCGGCGGCGATCGCGGAGCGCGGGCAGCGGCGCGTCGTCGCCGCCGACGTGCGGGGACGGGTCGAGCTCGAGCTGCGCGTGCGCGCCGCGGGCGCGACCGCGTTCGATCACGCCGACTGGGGGAGCGCGCGCGTGCGCTGCGATCCCTGACGCTCCGCTCCTCTCTCACGAGGACGCGGCCGCGGCGTGACCGCGCGCTCGCGACCGCCCTCGCGACGGCCGGACGCGCGGGCGCCGCGACGCCCCGTCGCACGTGAGCGCGCCCTCGCGACTGTTGGACGCGCGGGCGCCGCGACGCCCCGCCGCACGTGAGCGCGCCCTCGCGACTGCCGGACGCGCGATCGCCGCGACGCCCCGTCGCCGCGTGACCGCGCCGGTGCAACGATTGGCCGCGCGGGCCAAGGACTCGAGCTCTCGACCGTGACAAATGGGGCGATGGGGAGAGGGCGCCCCGATCTCGTTCCGAGGAGGACTCGACATGCGCGTTTGGTCGATGTGTGCAGCGCTGGCGCTCGCAGTGCTCGCGGGATGTGGCTCGAGCGTGCCTGACGCCGAGGGCGGCGGCGCCGCTGCTGGCCCCCAGCCCGAGCCCGCGCCCGCATTTTCGGGCGGGTCCGGCCCCGCGACGAGCCCGCCGGCCGCGAACGGCTGCAACACGATCCGCGGCCGCGTCTACGATCCCGCAGGGCGAACGCCGCTCTACGGGGTCGCGGTCTACGTCCCTCGCGGAGAGCTGCCGAAGATCGCCGACGGCGTCTCGTGCAGCCGCTGCGGCGTTCCGATCTCCGCTTACGCGGCGGCGATGACCGACGCGACGGGGGCGTTTTCGCTCTCCGGCGTCCCCGATGGTGACACCGTGCGCGTCGTCCTCGAGAGCGGCAAGTGGCGCCGCGAGCTCACCGTGCCTGGCGCGCGCGGCTGCAAGGAGATCGTCCTCGACGACCCGAAGGTCGTGCGCTTGCCGCGCGATGCGTCGGAGGGCTCGCTCCCGCGGGTGGCGATCGTCGCCGGCGGGGCCGACTCGCTCGAGTGCCTCTTGCGCAAGGTCGGCGTCGCCGACAGCGAGTTCGGCACGGCGGGCGACGTGAAGGCGCACGTGCACCTCTACCACGGGGCCAACGGGCGGAGCCGCTTCGCGGGTGGGAAGCCGTTCGCCGAAGCGTCGACGCTCTTCCCCGACGGCAAGAAGCTCGACGCCTACGACGCGGTCCTCGCCGCGTGCGCTGGCCGCGTCGAGGATCACCGGACGGTCCCTCCGGCGTGGGTGTCGGCGATGGAGGCCTACGCGGCGCGCGGCGGGCGCGCGTTCTTCTCCCACTACATGTCGTACTTCGTCCGGGGCGGCTCCCCCGCGCTCTCGGGAGTGGCGGCGATCCGACCGGACGACGGCGACGACCTCGTCGATCCGTTCGTCGCCGACGTGCGCACCACGTTCCCCAAGGGGAAGATCTTCTCGGAGTGGCTGACGGCGGTGGGCGCGTCGACGACGCCCGCCAAGATCCCGATCCGCTCGGCGCAATACACCGTCTCCAGCGTCGAGCCGAGCAAGGCCACCTCGTGGATCGAGAGCAAGAATGGCGTCCTCCAGAACGGGGCGTCGGTCGGGCCCGTGGTCCAGTATTTCACCGCGAACCTTCCCGCGGGCGCGGCCGAGGCGAGCCAGTGCGGCCGCTACGTCGTGAGCGATCTGCACGTGGGCTCGGACGGATCCGGCACGGATTTCCCCACCGGCTGCGCGAGCAAGGATCTCACTCCGCAGGAGAAGGTGCTCGAGTTCATGCTCTTCGACCTCGCGAGCTGCGTTCAAGCCGACACGACGCCGCCCCAGCCGCCGGTCCTTCGCTGAGGCGAGCCCCGCGGTCCCCGCGCGCGGCCCGTGGTAACATGAAGGTTCGGATGGGGAGGTCGGTCCATCGTCGCGCTGCGCTCGTCGCGGGAGCCGCCCTCTGGGTCGCGGGCTCGCTCGCGTGCAACGCGATCCTCGGGAACGAGCCGGTCTCGCTCGAGCCGCCTCCGAGCTCCGGTCGCGACGCGACCCCCGACGTCACCTCCAACTCCGACGCGAGCTGCAGCGGCGACCTCACGACCGACCGCAAGAACTGCGGCGCCTGCGGCCACGACTGCCTCGAAGGCGCGTGCGACCGCGGCGTCTGTCAGCCGTTCGTCGTCACCACGAGCCCGTCGCCACCGACGCTCCTCGCAGTCGACGAAGCCGGCAACGTCTTCTTCGCCTCCGTCGACGGCACGATCCGTCGCTGCACCGTCCCGCGCTGCGACGCCCCGACCGTCGTGACGCGGCTGCCGCTCGAGGCGGGCTCGATCTACCCCTCGGGGATGGTCGCGCGCGGCGGCGTCGTCTACGTCGCCGAGCAGGCGTCGGGCACGATCTTCATGTGCGCCGCCACCGGATGCGCCGCACCGTCGGTGCTAGTGTCGGGATTCAACACGATTTTCGGGCTGGCGGTCGACGATACGTCGATCTACTTCGCGTCGATCCTCGGATCGTTCGTGGCGCGGTGCGCGCTGCCTGCGTGCGCCGGCGGGCCCATCAAGATGACGCAGCGAGCAGGCTACGGCTTCCTCGGCGTCGTCCAGGACGACGCCAACGTCTACTTCTACCGCGGGCCGTTCAGCGACGCGGGCAACTACAACCCCTTCACCACGGCCGCCGTGGAGCGGCTCCCCAAGAACGCGGCCGACGCGGCGCCAGCGACGCTCGCCACCGGCACGTTCGCGACGAACTACTACTCCAACGTCGCGGTGCGCGGAGACACGCTCTTCATCGGCGAGAGCCGCGGCGATGCAGGTGCGGGCAGCGGCGTCCTTTCGCGAGTCTCGCTGACGGCGCCAGGCGCCCCCGTGCCGATCGTCTCGAACGCGGCGCCGTTCGCCAGCCTCGTCGTCGGTGAGCGAGACGCCTATTGGCTCTCGTACGCCGATGGGCACATCCGCCGGTGCTCGATCGACGGGTGCGCGGCGCCCTCCATCGTGACCGCCGCCGGGGAAGCCCGCTACGGGGTCGTGCAGTCGTCCACCGCGGTCTACTGGTCCGAGAACACCTCGAGCCGAATCGCTGGCGTCGCGAAGTAGGACTGGCCCAGGCCACCCCAAAACCGTCCCGGGCCACCCCCCCTCCGGCCAGATTTGTCAGGATCCGACCGTTTTTCTGCGGGGGGAGGCGGTGCCCGGGTGGGGGGAGCTTGGGCACACGGGTTGCTGTGGGGGGGCGCCATGCACCTCCTCCATTTCTCCATCAAGCGCGCGCACCACCGCATCCTCCGCTTCGCTCGCGGCATGCTCCATCCGTTCGCGATCACGCCCGCGCGGCTCGACATGCTCCAGGCCATCCATCGGAGCCTCGAGGTCCCCACGCAATCCGAGGTCGCCCGCATGCTCGGCGTCACCCGCCAGACCGTGAGCGAAATGCTCGACGCCCTCGAGGCCTTGGGCCTCGTCGTGCGCATCGACGACGACGTCGATCGGCGGCGCACCCTCGTCGTCTTGACCTCCGCGGCGCACACGCTGCTCCGGCGCGTCCACGCCATCCTCGTGCGCTCCGGGATCGCGAACACCGCCGCCGCGCGAACGCTGGTCGACTCGCCCAAGGCGCCCGCCAAGGTCGCAGCGCTCATCGGTCTCACCAAGGACGTGCGGCGCGTCCTGCGCGACTTCGCGAGGTTCGTGCCGCCCGAGGTGGGCCTCGACGAGCACGACCTCGATCGCTCCTTGGACCCCGCCGACCGCGCCATCTACTGGCGCGTCGTCCGGTACTGCCAGACTTGGTTCAACCATCTCCCGACCTACTACCTCTTGTTCACGTGAGGCGTCTTCGCCTTGCGCGCGGCGAGCGCGTGGAGGTTCATCGTCCCCACCGCGCCCCTCGCCGAGGCGCGGCGGCGTCTGCGCTTCGTCGCGCCACTCTTCGCGAGAGGGTCTGGCAGCGGCGGCTCGTGGGGCTTCGCTCGTCGTCCCCACTCGCGGCGACGCCAGGCCCGACTCGGACGTGGTCGGCATCACCAACGAGGGCCTTGTTGACGAGGGCAGCGACGCCGGCGCCCGCCGGATGCCGGCTGCCCCTCCGCGCCGACACGAGCCGCCGCGGTGCTCACCCCTCGGCGGAGAAGTACCTCGCGGGCGTGCACCCCGTCGCGGACTTGAACGCCTCGATGAACGACGAGACATCCGCGTAGCCGACCTCGAACGCGGTACGCGTCACCGCCTCCCCCGCGCCGAGCCGCTCGAGCGCCGCGAGCAGCCTCGCTTGCGCCCGGAAGGCGCGGAAGGTCATACCCACGTCCGCCATGAACCACCGCGCCAGCGTCCGCTCGGTCGCGCCGACGGCGCGCGCGAAGTCCGCCAGCGTACGGCGGTCCGAGGGATCGTCCGCGAGCGCGCGCGCGATCGTCACCAGCGCCGGGACCTTCGGCGTCGGCAGGTGCAGCGGCGCGACGGCGAGCGCCGGGAGCCGATCGAGGATCACGCGGACGAGGCGCTCCTCCGGGCCGCCCCGCGCATACCGCGGGCCGAAGCCGGCCGCGACCGCGAGGAGCTCGGCGACCAGCCGATCGACGGCGACCACCCGCGCGCGCCCGGGCTCGACCAGCGGGGCCGCGCGCGGCTCCACGTAGAGCGTCCGGAGGTGGAACGGGCGGCGCGACGCGACCCGGTGCGGCGTGCGCGTCGGGATCCACACGGCGCGCTCCGGCGGCACGACCCAGCGCCCTTCGGGGGTCGTCACCACGAGGACTCCTCGCGCCGCGTGCACGAGCTGCGCGCGCCGGTGCTGATGGACCTCTCCGTCGGTCGGCGGGCACGCGGCGTCGAGCACGAACGCGAGCCGCGCGCCCGCGGCGTCGGGGTCCAGGTGCGCCGAGCCCGATGTCTGATTGGCCATATCGAATGTCATTTTACGGCGAGTCAGACTCGGGGCCCACCGCTACTTTGCACCCACCTCCGACGGACGGAGGAGGAGAACGAACCCGATGACCTCGCACCGCGCCCTCGCCACCCCCCTCGCCCTCGCCCTCGCCCTCGTCGCCCCCGGCTGCGCCACCCGCACCGCGGCCGACCCCGACGTCGGCGCCGCGTCGACCGCCGCGCGCCCCAAGGTCGGCAGCTACACCTCACCCGCGAGCGGCTTCGACACGCACTCGTTCTGGATCGACACGGGCCGCGAGGTCGTCGTGATCGACGCACAGTTCACCGCCGCCGAGGCGGAGAGGGTCGCTGCCCAGATCCGGAGGGAGACGAAGAGCCCCATCACCTGGATCGTGGTCACGCACCCGAACCCCGACAAGTTCGACGGCGCGCCCGTCTTCCAGGCGCTCGGCGCCAAGCTCGTGACGAGCAAGGCGACCGCGAGGGCGATGCCGGGCGTCCACGCCTACAAGAAGGCGTATTTCGTGGGCGCGGGGGCGTTCACCGACGCGACCTATCCCGCTCTGCCCAAGCCCGACGTCACCTTCGAGGGCGACATGGACCTCGCGCTCGCGGGAGGCGTTCGAGTCACGCTCCACGAGCTCGTGCACTCCGGAGTGTCGACGACGCAGACCGTGGTCGCGGTCCCCGCCGCGAACGCCCTCTTCGTCGGGGACCTCGTCCACCACGGGGCGCACGCGTGGCTCGAAGGCGGCATCGAAGGCGGAAAGCCGCGCCCTGACGTCGCGGCGTGGAAGCTCGCGCTCGAGGAGCTCCGCGGCTTCCCCGGCGCCACCGTGTACGGCGGCCGCGGCCGTGAGGCGAAGGTCGAGGAGGTCGTCCCGGCGCAGGCCGAGTACCTCGACCGCATGGATCGAATCGTGACCGACTACGTGGCCGGCCTCGGCCCCCGCCGGAGCGAGCTCTTGGGTCCCAGAGCCGGCGAGCACTGGAAGGCGATCACCGCCCTCGCGCAGAAGGCCTACCCCGAACGGGACTTGTCGTACCTGGTCGAATACGGAGTCTACGGCCTCGCCCTCGCGCGATGAGCGCTCCCCGCGCGACGACCGCCCCCCGCGCTCGAGCCCGCGCGCGACCTCGACCGCGTGACGCCCGAGCGTGCCCCACCGCAAGACGCCCCCGGCAGGATCAGCCGAGGACCGAACGCGCGATCACGATCCGTTGAACCTCGCTGGTCCCCTCGTAGATCATCGTGACCCGCACGTCGCGGAGGTGGCGCTCGGCGGCGAACTCGCGGGTGTAGCCGTAGCCGCCGTGGATCTGGACCGCCTGATTGCAGATCCGCCAGGCGGCCTCGGTCGCGAAGACCTTGGCCATCGACGCCTCTTTGCTGAAGGGCAGGCCGCGCTCCTTCATCCACGCCGCGCGGAGCGACAGGAGGTGCGCCGCGTCGAGGTCCGTCTTCATGTTCGCGAGCTTCCACTGGATGCCCTGGAAGTCGGCGATCGGCTTGTCGAACTGCTTCCGATCCTTGGCGTAGACGACGCTCTCGGCGAGGGCCGCGCGGGCGATGCCGATCGCCTGCGAGCTGATGCCGATGCGGCCGCCGTCGAGCGCCATCATCGCGATCTTGAAGCCGCCGTCGAGCTCGCCGAGCAGCGCCGACGCGGGGACGCGGCACCCCTCGAAGACGAGCGGGACCGTGTTCGAGCCGCGCAGGCCCATCTTGTCCTCGTGCTTGCCGACGCGCAGGCCCTTCGCCCCGCCGGGGACGAGGAAACACGAGATCCCGCGGGTGCCCGGGCGCTCGCTCGCCGGCGAGGTGCGGGCCCACACCACGAAGACCCCCGCGTGGGCGCCGCTCGTGATCCACTGCTTCTCGCCGTCGAGCACCCAGTCGTCGCCGTCCTTGCGGGCGGTGGTGCGCATGCCGCCGGGGTCGCTGCCCGCCTCGGGCTCCGAGAGCGCGAAGGCCCCCGCGACGTGCTCGCCGCTCGCGAGCCTCGGGCAGTGGTGCTGCTTCTGCTCGTCGGTGCCGAAGCGCGCGATGACCTCGCCGACCATGTTGGTCACCGCCATCGTCACCGCGGTGGAGGCGCACGCGGCCGCGACCTCCTGCATCGCCAGCGCGTAGGCGACGGTGCCCGCGCCCGCGCCCCCGAGCTCCTCGGGGACGTTGACCGCCATGAGACCGAGCTCGGCGAGCCCCTTCAGGATCTCCTTGGGGAAGCGCTCGTGCTTGTCGATGTCGGCGGCCTGCGGCCGGATCACGCGGTCGGCGTAGTCGCGCGCCGCCTTCTGGACCATCCGTTGGGTCTCGTCGAGCTCGATATCCATGATGCGTGCACCTTACACGTGTCAGAGCGAGAACGTGACCTTGGCGGCGTAGCTGCCAGGGCTCGGGAGCTTCATCCCCTTGAGCGCGTCGACGAGGCAGTCGACCTTGGCCTCGCCGTCCTTGTTCGGCGGCGCGACGCCGGCGGCCGCGACCTTGCCCTCTTTGCCGTCGGGCTCGACGTAGAGCGTGGCCTTGAACGAGCCGGTCACGCCCGCCTTGCAGCTCTTCAGCTCGGCGTCGTGCTTGGCGAGCGCGTCCTTCACCTTGTCGGGCGACCAGGCGGTGGGCTCGCGCGCGTCGCCGGCGTCGAAGCCGAAGGGCTTGCGCACCTCCGCGTCGCCGCCGCTCGGCTTCGGCCACGGCGCGCGGGCGACGGCGTCGAGCATGCACTTCTCGGTGGCGCGGTCGCCGAGCGTCGAGTCCTCGAAATACGCGTAGCGGACCTTGCCGTCCTCGCCCACGCGGACGAAGAGCTTCACGTCGCCAGCCATGAACTCGACGCGCTTGAGGCCCGCCTTGTGGCACCGCGCGAGGTCGGGCTGGGCTTGCTTGAGCGCGGCCTCGGCGAGCTTGGGGTCGATCTCGCCGAGCTCCTGGGAGACGCCCATCTTCGGGCCCCGGGGCTTGGCGGGCGGGGCGCTCGCGGTGGGCGCGGAGGGCTCGGTCTTGGGCTCGGCCTTGGGGCCGCCGCACCCGGCGAGCGCCGGGCCCGCGAGCGCGCTGAACATGCAGAGTGCAAGGATCTCGCGGCGCACGGCGGACCTCAGGCCTTGAGCAGGCTGGCGGCGATGACGATGCGCTGGATCTCGCTCGTCCCCTCGTAGATCTCGGTGATGCGCGCGTCGCGGTAGTTGCGCTCGACCGGGAACTCGGTCGAGTAGCCATAGCCGCCGTGGATCTGGATCGCCTTGTGGGCGACGCGGGTGGCCATCTCGCTCGCGTAGAGCTTCGCCTCCGCGCTCTCCATCGAGTGGCGCGCGCCGCGGTCCTTCATCGACGCCGCGCGCCAGGTGAGGAGGCGCGCCGCGTCGAGCTCGGTCGCCATGTCGCTCAGCATGAACTGGATGGCCTGGTGCTGGGCGATCGGCACGCCGAAGCTCTTGCGCTCCTTGGCGTAGCCCACGCTCGTGTCGAGCGCGGCCTTGGCGATGCCGAGGGCCTGCGACGCGATGCCGATGCGGCCGCCGTCGAGGGTCGCCATCGCGACCTTGAAGCCCTCGCCCACCGCGCCGAGGATCGCGCTGTCGGGCACCTTGCAGTTCTCGAAGAACACGGTGCACGAGTGCGCGCCGTGGATGCCGAGCTTGTGGTCGGGCGCGTTCTGCGTGTAGCCGGGCGTGCCCTTCGGCACGATGAACGCCGTGTGCTTGATCTTCGGGCCGCTGCGATCGGTGACCGCGAAGACCACGATGTAGTCGGCGTGGGGGCCGTTGGTGATCCAGTTCTTCGCGCCGTTCAGCACCCAGCCGTCGGCCGTCTTCTCCGCGTTCGTCGCCATCGTCTGGGCGTCGGAGCCGCTCATCGGCTCGGTGAGCCCGAAGCAGCCGAGCTTGTCGCCGCGCGCGACGGGGGCGAGGATCTCCTTCTTCTGGGCGTCGGTGCCGAACTTGTAGACCGGATCGCAGAAGAGCGAGTTGTTGACGCTCATGATGACGCCGCACGAGGCGCACGCCGCGCTGATCTCCTCCATCGCGAGGGCGTAGGAGAGCGTGTCGAGGCCGGCGCCGCCGTGCTCGGTGGGGATCGCCATCCCCAAGAACCCGAGCTCGGCCATCTTCTTCACGATCTCGCCGGGCCAGCGGCCGCTCTTGTCGATCTCGGCGGCCTTGGGCGCGATCTCGGCGCGGGCGAAGTCACGGGCGGTCGTCTGAATGAGCTTCTGCTCTTCGGTGAGCTCGAAATCCATGACCGCGTCTCTAGTGCACTTTTCGCCCCCCGTCACCCCTCGGGCTCGAGCGCCACGAGCCCGGGAACCTCGGCCGCGCGGTCGAGCAGCCGCTGCTTGGGCCGCACCGCGACCGGGACCCGCGACGCCGCGAGCATCGGGACGTCGAACGCGTTGTCGCCGAAGGCCGCCGCGAGCACCCGACCGCCGAGCTTGGCCTGCAGGGCGTGCACCTTCCCCGGCCCGTAGGGGATGGGGCGCACGGGCCGCGCCTTCACCACCTCGCCCTCGACGTCCGGCGTCGCGGCCAGCACGTGGTCGGCGCCGATGTCGAGGCGCGCCGCCGCCGCCTCGACGATGGCGCGAGGCGACGCGCTGACGAGGTAGACCTCGAGCCCCGCGTCGCGCGCCCAACGGAGGGCGGCGACCGCCTCCGCGTGGAAGCGCGACTCGAGCTTGGTGCGATCCAGGATCGACTCCGCGAACGCGCGCGCCTCGCCGACCGTCCACCCGGCGACGCCCCACGCCATCATCTCGCACACCCGCTCCTCCGGGAAGCGACCGGCGAGGTAGGCGTCGTAGATCACGCCGGCCACGACCACGCCCGGCCCCTCGCTCGGCAAGCCGTGCTCGTCGGCGACGCGGGCGAGCGCCTCCGACGCCTCGTCGCGGTAGTCGCAGCGGCGGATCGTCGCGTGGAAGAAATCCTCGCCGACGTCGCCGCTCCTGAGGGTGCCGTCGCCGTCGACGGCGACGGCGCCGCGCTCCCCGGGGGCGAGGGCGGCGCGGATGCGGTCGAGGATGGCGGCGCGGGGGGCGGTCTTCATCGGAGGATGGAGGATAATTCCTGAGCGCGGTCCTCGCTCGCCGAATTAGGCTTCGCCGCATGCCGTCGCTCTCGCGATCGATCGCCGCCGCGCCCGCGCTCGCCCTCGCGCTCGCGCTCGCACTGCCCGCCTGCGCGCGCGTCAGCGCCGAGGACGCCGCCACCGTCGAGCGCCTCGCCGCCGAGGCCGAGGGCGCGGCGGCCCAGCGCGACGCGGCCTGGCGCGACGCGATGACGGCCGCGGTGAGGGGCGCCGTCGGCCCTCGCCCGGACCTCGGCCCGTGCGCCGTGCCCATCGGCGACGTGAGCGGCCTCGCCCTCTTCGGCGGCATCGAGGCCAACCTCGACGCCCTCGGCCTCGGCGACGTGACGCGCCCCTCGGGGGTCGCCGTCGCGCGCGACGGCCAGGTGCCGAAGAAGTCGCCCCGGCGCCGCCAGCTCGACTTCGACCTCCGCGAGATCCGCGAGCGGAAGGCCGCCTACGAGCGCATGCGCGGCCCCGAGCTCGTCGCCGAGACCAAGCGCGTCACCTCCACCGCGGGGGCGCGATGGGACGCGCTCGTCGTCGTCGCGAGGTCGGTGGGGCCGGGTCGCGTCGACCCAGGCGCGAAGACGTTCGAGGCCGGCGCGAACGCGGGCCGCGTCTTCGTCTACGACTACGGCGCGGACAAGGTCGCCTGCGCCGCGAGCTTCGTCGCGACGAACAGCGCCTCGGTGAAGGTGCGGACCGAGGTCGACCGCCACGGGCGCGCCACCGGCAGCAACGCGGACGAGACGCTCGCGATGGACCTCGACGTCGAGACGGTCCGAGCGGCGTTTCGGCAGCTCGTCGCCGCCGGCCCGCCGAAGCCGTGACACGCCCGCGGCACACTCGGCGCACTTTGGCGCGCTGTGCCCCTCTCGACACCGTGTCATTTCAGGCATTTGGCGTCGGTCCGGGGATTGCTAACGCGCCGGCATGCAACTGCGCCACTTCGCTTGCCTCTCGGGCTCCTTGGCGGTCGGGCTCGTCGTCTTCGCGTGCGGCACCTCGGACACCGAGGTGCCGAAGGCCGACGGCGGCGCCGCGGGCGACGCCGCAGCCGCGACCGACGCCGCCGACGCCGCGAAGGACGGCGCCGTCGACGCCGCCGCCGACGCGCCGATCGACACGAGCGGCTCGTACGCCTGCGGCGCCGCGACGTGCGCCTCGGGCGAGTTCTGCATCCACCCCTGCGGCGGCGGCGCGCTCCCGATGTGCCTGCCGGAGACCGACGCGGGGAGCTGCGGCGCCGGCGTCCGGGGGATGTGCCTCGGCGACGGGGGCCCGATCTCGAACGGCTGCGTCCCCGCGCCTCCCCCGCCCTACTGCGACACCAAGCGCGAGTGCCCGAACGGCATGTCGACGCAGGGCGGGACGACGCGCGACGTCAGCTGCTTGTGCGCCTGACCCGGGCCCGCCGCGAACGCGTGAGCCGCGCGGTCAATCCTTGACGCTCCGCCCCTGAAGGTCGGAGAAGCACGGAACGCCATCCCGATAGGGATTGCCGCTCGTCCGTCTCTCGCCGTAGGCGTCGGTCGACTCGGCCCGCACGCTGAACGTGCCGTCGCTCTCCGGGCGCACCGTCGCGAACGCGAAGGACCGCCAGCTCAAGTAGTCGCCGAAACCTCCGGAGTAGCCTCCGGTTCCGTCGGGGCGCACCGCGATCCCGCTCGCGGGATAGCTGCTCCGGATGCACGGCGTCGGGAGGTCGAGGACGTAGGCACCCGAGGCGTGTCGGGTGACGTGGACGGGGGCGACGCCGCTCGACGCGGCGAGCGTGAGCCACTCGGGCAGCGGCGGGGCGGACGGGGCCTCGTCCGCGAGCTTGACCGTCACCCGGACTCGCGCCGTGCCACGCCGGAGCACCCCCTCGTCGACGCTCACCGCGACCGCGCTCGCCCCGTAGAGGGTCGCCTCCGTCGTGGCGCGCGACCCTTGCTTGGTGGCGCCAGGGAACGGAGGTGGCGCGTGCCAATCGCTCCGCTGGACGCGAAAGCCTTCGAGGGGCAACGGCGCCGCTTCGTCGACGAACCCCGCGTGGATGAACCTCCCCTCCACCGCCTCGACGCGGACGAGGAGAGGGCGCCCGTCGTTGCCGTCGATCCGCACGACGGACCACGTGGGCGAGCTCCACCCGCCGTGCCACCGGAAGATGCGGCTCTCGCCGACCTTCACGGTTCCGATCACGCTGGTCGGGGCCGACGCGCGGATCATCCGCTTGCCGTGGACCGTGGCGATGGGCCAGCCGGGCGCGAAGAGCTCGATCGTGTCGTTCGGTTCGTTCCGCTCGTCGAAGAGGCGATCACCGGTGCGCCCGCGGATCGCCAAGAACTGCGACGCGCCACGGGTGACGCCGCCCGTCTGCGTCAAGCGAACGCGGGTCCCCATCGGCTCCGCGGTCGCCGCCCAGGTGCCGACCTCGTCCCCCGCGGGCCAGAACGGCAGCGACGCGCTGACGCGGCGGTAGGTGCCGTCGGCCCGTAGGTCGATGTCCTCCGTCGCGATATGACCTTCGCCGGGCTTCGCCTCGAGCCAGTGGCCGACGACGTCGGCGGGCGGCAAAGGGACGGCTGAGTCGAGGTGTCCTTCGTTCGTGACCGCGTCCGTGTCGTCCAGAGGGGGAGCGCACGCGGGGGCGGCGAGCGCGATGCACGCGAGCGACAGGGCGAAGCCTCTCGAGGGCGACCTGCTACGAGGTGTCATGGTGGATTTCCCTTCGTCGAGCGGTCGTTGAGCGGGGGACCACCCCCCGAAGCACGACGCTCGGCCCGTGTGCCGTCGGTCGAGACGGGCGTCTCACCGGATGACGACAGCGGGCGGTGAGTCGGAATGCCACGCGTAGCGATTTGCGCATGTCGGGCCGCGTCGGCGGCGATGCCACGTGCGCGCACCGAAATCGCAGCGCGGGTGGAACAACCCTCGCCGCGAGCCATCTTCATAGGACGTGCCGTCCTCTCCCCGCGCCTTCGCCGCCGTCGCCCTCGCCGCGCTCTGCGCGAGCGCATGCAGTCTGCACGGATCCGCGCGGAGCCCGTCGGCGGGGGTGCTCCGCGCGCACGCGATCGGCGCCGCCCTCCGCGTCGACGGGGTGACCGAGGAGCTCCGCTACGCGATGGACGTCGGCGGCGAGGCGTGGGACCTCGACGTGGTGACGGGCCCGCGCGCGTTCGCCGAGCGGCGGACGCGGCGGGGCGACGCGAGCGCGACGCACGTGCTCGGCGTCGCGGAGGCGGGCGCGTTCGCGCGCGCCGCCGAGCGGGCGCCGGTGTGGATCGACGGCGGCTTGGGCGAGGAGGCGCACACCCGCGCCGCCCTCTTCGGCGCCGGCTTCGCGCGGCCGCGCGCGGGCGACACCGCGGAGATCGAGAGCGCGGGAGACGCGCGCTACTCGCTCGTGTTCCGCCCCGCGGGCGGGTCGAGCCTGTGGCTCACCGTCGACCGCGCGAGCGCCATCCCGCTGGCGTTCGACGTCGTCTCCTCCGACGATCGCCCCCTCCGCTGCGACTCGCTCGAGTGGGACGACCGGCCGGGCGCCCGCCGCGTCCTCGCGCGCGCGTCGTGCAGCGGCTTCGTCTCCCACGTCGGCCGCCACACGATCACCCTCGCCCTCACGTCGCGGCGCGCGGTGGGGGCCGCGCCGGCCTGGGCCGCGCCGCCGAGCGGCCCCGCGTCCCGCGCCGTCGCCGCGCCGTTCTCCGTGCCCATCGAGTCGCCCGATCGCGTGTACCTGCCGGCGACGGTCGGGGCGCAGACCGCGAAGTTCGTCGTCGACACCGGCGCCGCGATGACGACGGTGACCGAGCGCGAGGCCAAGCGCCTCGGGGTGGTGCGGCTGCCGGAGCGCCCCCGCCACGTGCGCCCCCCGTGGCTCGCCGAAGACACGATGTGGGTCGGGATGATCGACGAGCTGCGCTTCGGCGAGCACGTCGTGCGCGGCCAGCGCGTGTACGTGATGCGCGACGACGGCGGGGTCGGCGACGCGGCGGGGCTCCTCGGCGTCGACGTGCTCGCGAAGATGGTCGTCGACGTCGACAGCCCGCGGCGCACGCTCGTCCTCCACGGCCGCGACGCCTTCGACGCCTCGGACGCCGAGAGCTTGTGGGTGAAGGGACTCTCGCACGGCAGCGTCAGCGTGCGCGGCGAGGTCGACGGCGTCGCCGAGGGCGATCTCGTCCTCGACACCGGCGCGCCCATCGACGTCGTCGTCCACCACGTCGCGATGGCGACCGCGCACCCCCGCAAGCGCGGGCAGGACGTGGGCATGACGTGGGGCGAGGTCGAGATCTCGCCCGACTACGCCGCCGAGATCGACGGCCTGACCCTCGGGCCCTTCCACTTCCCCGCGATGCCGGCGATCGGGCGCGACC
>JAEUKG010000941.1 GCA_016794325.1 Myxococcales bacterium
GTCCTCGAACGTGCTCGCTCGCTTGCGCCCTTGGGCAGGATTCCGATGGACTGGTGAAGACTCGACCGATGGGTCGGGAACGCGCGGCGCGCTGGGCGCTCGGAGGGGCGCCACGTGTGCGATGCGGTGCGCGAGCCCGCCCATCCCGTTCGGGTCACTCGCCGTCGCCACCTTCGCCGCGGCGGCTGCCTCCCGGGGAGGGGCGGCGCGGGCGCCGGGCGAGAGGCGGGTCTCGCCGCCGGGCGACGGCGCGCCCGGCAGCCGGGCCGTCTCCGGCGGGCGTTCGTTCGCGGCCGGGAGGGGGGCGGCCGTCGAGGGCCCCGCGCGGCCGCTGTCGAGCGCGCTCGGGACGTCCCGCCGCGGGATCTCCGCCGACGGCCGGGTCGGTGGCAGCGCTTCGCCGCCTCCCTCGATCGCGCGTTCGACGACCGCCGCGACGTCGAGCATGGTCGGGTAGCGATCCTCGGGCGTGCGGGCGAGCGCGCGATGAATGCATTCTGCAAGCATTGGCGAGAGCCGCGGGTCCCGCGTGAGGTCCACCGCTTGGCCTCGCGCAGGCAGCGCGCCGGTGAGGACCTCGTGGGCGACCAGGGCCCACGCGTATTGGTCGGCGCGCCCGTCGACCTCGCCCCCGATGAGCTGCTCGGGCGACATGTAGTCGGGCGTCCCGAGCACCTGCCCCGTCTGGGTCACGGTGCCGCCGAGCACGCCGGGCCCCACCGTGCGCGCGAGGCCGAAGTCGATCACCTTCAGCACCCCGGCGGTGGTCACGAAGAGGTTCTCGGGCTTGATGTCGCGATGGACGAGCGAGACGTCGTGCGCCGCGGCGAGGGCGCGCGCGGCGTCGCGGAGCCACGCGAGGCGCTCGCCGACGCCCGCCGATCCCGCGAGCCGCTGGCGCAGCGTCGCGCCGTCGAGGAGCTCCATCACGAGGTAGAGGTCGCCGTCCTGCTCGCCGAGGTCGTGGACCGTCACCACGTTGGGGTGCGTGACCTTCGCCAGCACCCGCGCCTCGCGGAGGAAGCGCTCACGGTACGGAGCGGCGTCGAGGAGCCGATCGGGGCGCACGACCTTGATCGCGACGGGGCGCTCGAGCCGAGGGTCGTAGCCGCGGAGCACCTTGCCCATCCCGCCTTCGCCGAGCACGGCCTCGACGCGGTAGCGCTCGGCGATCAGGGTCCCCGGCTCGATGGGCATCCGAGAGCGGAGCGTAGCCGATCCTTCACCGGTGGTGACCGTCGGTCTACAGTGGGTGCCGATGGCCGACGACGACGTGGTCGCCCCCGAGCCCGCTCCGCCGGACCGGCCGCTCCTGTTCTACCGGCGGGGGAAGCGGTCGCCGCGCGCGATCGCCTGGTTCGGCTTCCGCTCCTTCTGGGGTCACCTCTGGCACCTCGCGGCGAGCGTGATCGCGACCGAGGACATCGACTCCCGCGGATGGATGCACCCCGACGAGCAGGACGTCCTCACCCGGCGCGTCGCCAAGCGGCTCGCCGCGGCGGATCCCGGCGCGCCCACCCTCACCGACGCGCTCGGGCAGGACCTCTTCGTCGACTTCGTCGCCGACACCGGCGACGACTACGACGTGAGCCGCGCGGTGGCGAAGCTCGTCGTCGCGCGCTTCGAGGTCGACGACCCCGAGCGCCCCGGCGAGCGCCTGACCCTCCCGCGCGGCGACGTCCTCGTCTTCGGGGGAGACACCGCGTACCCGGTCGCGACCGACTTCGAGATCCACAACCGCGTCGTCGTCCCCTTCAACCTCGCGCTCCGAGGCGTCCGCTCGGCCGAGGGCGCGTCGCGGCCGCGGGTGCTCCTCGGCATCCCCGGCAACCACGACTGGTACGCCGGCCTCGACGGTTTCGGCCGCCTCTTCCGCGCGCGCCGCACCAAGCTCGATCGCGCGGCGCGCGCCGGCGTCTCGTCGCTGCAGGCGGCGTCGAAGCCGAAGGGCGAGGTCGAGCTCGAGGTCGATCCGCTCGCGCAGGTGAAGCACTTCGTCCAGTGGGTGGAGGCCTTCCGGGTCGGGCGCTACGTCGTGAAGCGGCCGGCCCTCGCGCTCGAGGGCTACGAGCCCGTGCAGAGCGCGAGCTACTGGTCGCTCCGGCTCGCGCCGTCGCTCGATCTGTGGGGCGTCGACCGGCAGCTCCGCAACGTGGATTTCCGCCAGCGAGGCTACTTCGGCGAGCTGCGCGACGCGGACCGCGGCGTGATGCTCTGCCTCGCCGACCCCGTCCACGCGTTCTTGGCGCCGAACCCGAGCGGCGTCGGCGTGCTCGACGCGCTGGACCTCTCGCTCGAGCGCGACGGCCTCCTCGTGCTCACCGGCGACACCCACCACTACTGCCGCCAGCGCTTCGGCCCCGGCATGCACGTCATCGCCGGCGGCGGCGGCGCGTTCCTCCACCCCGCGGCCATCGCGCGGCGGGGCCTGCCGCAGCCCGAGGCCGAGTTCCCTGGGCCGAAGGTCTCGCTCGCGCTCGCGCTCCAGGTGCCGTGGCAGATCGTCCACGGGCGCTCGGGCTTCCTCGTGCACGCGGTCGTCGCCGCGACGCTCTTGCCGACCTTCGGGGTGATGTGGATGACGGGGTCGTCGGCGCCGAAGACCAGCCTCGTGACGACGATCGTGGCCGCTGTATTCTGCATGCTCCTCGGCGGGTGGCGGCAGCGGCCGCTCCCGGTGGCCGCGCTCTCGGCGGCGACGGGGGTCGCGGTCGGGCTCGTCGCGCCCGTCGTCCACGCGGCGGTGGGCTACGCCGCCTCGCGCCTCGCGCTCCACCTCGCCCCGAGCGTCACCGCCTTCGCGGCCTACGCGCTCAGCGTGTACACCGGGACCCTCGCGGTCGGCACGTACCTCATGATGCTCACCATCCTCGGGCTCGAGCAGCACCAGGCGTTCAGCGCCCTCGCGCACCCGGGCTACAAACACTTCGTACGGCTGCGGGTGAAGCGCGACGGGAGCCGCGTGCACGGCTGGGTCTTCGGGCGCGTCGACCCGCTGTCGAAGACCGACAAGGTCGTCCTCGTCGACTCCTTCGTGTGGGACAACCCGAAGGCGAAGGCGCTCGAGCCCTCGGCCTCGCCCGCGCCGAGCGGCGCCTCGCTCGCCTGACCCCCCTCCCGACCGCCCGCGATTTCGCGTAAATGTCGACTTCGATGCGGAAGCTCGCCCTCGTCGCGCTGACGGTCGGCGCCGTGATGCTCCCCGGCGCGGCGGCCGCCGAGACTCACGGCCTGGTGTTCACCTCGGCGCTCAAGCTCGACTTCGACGCCCACGAGAAGGGCGGCATCTTCTTCGTGCGCGCCGACGGGAGCTCCCCGCGCAAGATTACCAATTTCCAGACGCTCAACTACGCCTTCAAGCTGCACGGCCTCGACCTGCCGGACGACCACCCGTCGTGCTCGCCCGACGGTCGACGCATCGCCTTCACCTCGAGCCGCGCGGCGCCCGGCGGCATCGGCGCGCCCAACGACTTCCAGATCTACACGATGAACCCGAACGGCTCGGGGCTCACCCAGCTCACGAACGTCCCCGGCCGGAACATCGTGCCGACGTTCAGCCCCGACGGGTCGCGCATCGCGTTCGCGTCCGAGCGCGCGGGCGGCGTCATGCACGTCTTCACCATGAAGGCCGACGGCAGCGACGTCCGCCAGATCACGTCCGGGCCCGATCCCGACAGCGAGCCCGCGTGGAGCCCCGACGGCACCAAGATCGCCTTCACGCGCATCCCCTTCAGCGCGCTCGGGCTCGGCTTCACCCAGAAGGACGTGTGGATCGTCGGCGCCGACGGCACGGGCCTGCGCCAGCTCACCGACACGACGGGCGAAGATCACGATCCCTCGTTCTCCCCCGACGGGTCGCGCATCGCCTACTCCAGCGAGCGCACCGTGATCCCGAGCCCACCGTTCGGCGACACCTTCGTCATCGACGTGGCGAAGGGGACGACCGACCCCGGGCTCAACCTCACCTCGGATCTGGCCTTCGGCGCCGGCGATCCGGCCTGGCACCCCGACGGCTCCCGCATCGCCTTCTTCAAGGCGACGCTGCCGGTGCTCACCTCGCCGATGCAGATCTGGACGATGAGCCCGAGCGGCGCCAACAAGGTGCATGTTACACATTTGCTCACCGACGGCATCCTCAACGTCCACCCCGCGTGGTGCAAGCTCGCCGACACCGATCAAGACGGCCGGCCCGACTACCTCGAGAACCAGAACGTCTCGCTCGGACAGGCCGCGCTCCGCGACAGCTCGGCGTTCGCGTCGAGCCGCCTCGGCGGCGCGGTGGCCTACGCCGACCTCACCCACGACGGCCGGCCCGACCTCGCGCTCGCGATGCCCGACGATCCGGTCGCCGGCGAGCCCCGCGCCGGGCGGGTGATGCTCGTGCGCGGCTCGAGCCTCGGGCCCGATCTCGACGACGCGGGCGGCCTGCCGAGCGCGGTCAGCCCCCCCACCTTCGGCGCGAACGCCGTGCCCAACGGCCGCTTCGGCGCCGCGCTCGCGAGCTGCGACTTCGACGGCGACGGCTTCACCGATCTCGCCATCGGCGCGCCGGGCCAAGACCGCGTCTTCGTCATGCTCGCGAAGTCGGGGCGCGCGCAGACGCTCGCGGGCTCGGGCGACTTCGGCGCCGCCCTCGCCGCGGGCGACTTCGACGCGGACGGGCGCTGCGACCTCGCCGTCGGCGCGCCGACCGAGGCCCGCCCGGCCGGGGCCCGCCCGGTCGCTGCGGGCGCCGTGCGCGTCTTCTACGGCACCGCGAGCGGCCTCGGGGGCACGCCGCAGATCATCGACCAGGGGGCCGTCCCCGTCCCGGCCGACGTCGGCCGCGCCCAGGCGGGCGACCGATTCGGCGCCGCGCTCGCCGCGGGGAAGATCGGCAGCGACGCGGCCCTCGAGCTCGTGATCGGCGCCCCGGGCGAGAACGTCCTCGGCCTCGCCGACGCCGGGATCGTCCACGTCGTGCCCGGCGTGGTCGGCGGTCGGCTCGCGGTCGCGAGCGCGATCGCGATCGACGCGCGCGCGCTGCCGCTGCCGCACGGCCCGCAAGCCGGAGGGAGCTTCGGCGAGGCGCTCGCGGTCGGGAAGCTGTCGCCCACGCTCGGCCCGTTCGAGCTCGTCGTCGGCGCGCCGCACCACGACGTCGGCGGGGTCGTCGACGCGGGGCTCGTCGCGACCTTCGCGTCGAGCTCCCTCCTGACGTCGCCGTCCTTCCCCGCGACCGGGAAGGTGCTCACGGCCGCGAGCTTCGGGCAGGTGGCCGAGGCGGGCGCCGAGCTCGGCCACGCGCTCGCCGTCGGCGACGCGAGCGGGGACGCGATCGGCGATCTCGCGGTATCCGCGCCGGGACAGAGCGCGGCGGGCAAGAGCGCGGCGGGGGCGGTGTACCTCGTGATGGGCGGGCCCGCGAGCAACGCGGGCTGCGCGTTCTGCGGGCCCGGCACCGCGGCGCTCGGCGGCGGCCTCCAGCCCGCGACCGCGGTGAAGATCACGCAGTCGGCGGTCGGCGACGTCGAGGAGGTGGGCGACCGCTTCGGCGGCGGCGGGCAGACGCTCGCGTTCGCCGATCTCGACGGCGACGGCCAGTCGGATCTCCTCGTCGGCACTCCCTCCGAGACCACCTCGTTGTCCCACGACGGGCTCGTCAGCCTCCGCTACGGCCTCCGCGTCGGCGTCTCGCAGCTCAGCCCGACGGCCCTCGGCGTCGCGCCCGGCGATCGCGCGGTGCTCCGCCTCGACTGGCGTCACCCGATCCGTTGGCGCGCCCTCGACACCCTCCACGTCCGGATCGCGAACGACGACGGCGTCGCCCTCTGGGTCCGCTTCCGCGAAGACGGCGATGCGCTCTGGCTCGGCGTCGAAGACGCGCAAGGTCGCGTCGTCGAGGGTCGCCCCGGCGACGCCGCCGTGCTCCGCGGCCCGGCGGGCGCGCTCGACCTCGCCGCGAGCAAGGTCACGGGCACGGGCGCCGACGGACCCTCCGTCACCCTCGAGCTCGCGGTGTCGTTCGACGAGATCGCGGCCGGCCGCGACCTCCGCGTCGAGCTCCTCGCGACGGACGACCTCGGGCACGCGCAAGGCTTCGAGCCGGCGGGAAGGGTGTCGGTGGGCACCGCGCTCGGCGCGGGCGGCGGCTGCTCCACCGCCGGCGCGGCGGGGCAGGGCGTCGGCCTCGCCGCGGTGATCCTCGTGCCGCTCGTCCTCGCGCGGCGGCGGTCCCGGCGAGTCGTCTCGAACGCGCGCGGCCGCTGACTCGCGGCGCCGCCGCCGGTTCAGGCGCGGACGGGGGCGCCCGCGCGCGCGGCGAGCTCGCGCTGCCACAGGAGCTCGCCGAGCCGGGCCGCCGCCCGCCGCGTCCGGTGGCGGAGTGTCCCGAAAGGGATACCAAGCCGCGCCGCGACCGCGGCGTGCTTCTCGCGCCCGTCCAGGTACGCGGCGGCGAACGCCTCGGCCTCCTCCTCGTACCCACCGGATCTCGCCAGCTCCTCCACCGCGGAGCGGACGACCTCGACGAGGCGGGTGGCCGGGCTCGGGTGGTCGGCGACGAGCGCGCAGCCGAGCAGCGGCGAGTCGGCGAGGTCGAGCGGCCGCCGCAGATCGGGGAGCGCCTCGCGCAGCGCGAGCGCGAACGCCTGGGCGTCGAGGGCGGGGGAGTCGGCGGGGGGGCCCGCGAGCAAGTTGGTCGCGTGGAGGACGAGCACGCGGCGGGTGGTCTCCGCCTGGCTGGAGGCGCCGGGCGCGAGCGCACGGACGTCGGCGAAGTCGATCTCGCCGTCGTCGCCCCCCACGCCGGCGAGCCCATCGACGAGCTTCTGCATGCCGAAGGTCTCGCGCAGCGGCGCCCACCGCCGCGAGTGCGCGACGTACATCGCCACGTATCGGACCGGGGGGAGGTGGTGCGCCACGATCGGGCCCGCCGACATGAGCGCGGTCATCTCGGGACCGAAATCCTGGTACGTCCCGCGCGCGAACCAGAAGCGGGCGAGGGTGAGGTCGTCGACCGGGAGCGCGGCGTCGCGCCCCGCCCGCAGCACCGGGTCGGCGTCCACGATCGACGGGGGCGCCGCGACGAGGTCCACCGCGAAGAAGATCGCGGCGGGTTCCTCGTTCTGGGTGACGACGAAGACGCGGTCGCGCTGGAGCGGCGCCAGGTCGTCGAAGGTGCGCCGCGCCGCGGCCCCTTCGAAGCGCTCCACCTCGGGGCCGAACACCGCGAGGTCAGCGTCCGTCGCCCGGCGCAGCCCGTGGCTTCGCATGTGCTCGGCGAAGATGTACGGCTTCGATTGGTCGCTGCCGCGGGCGACGTAGAAGCACTCCGCGAAGGTGTCGAACGAGGCCGCGACGCCGATGCCGGGCGCGACGGCGCGCGCGGCGAGGCGCTCGACGCACCGCGCCGCGAGGTCGCGGTGGAGGGCGGGGTGCCCGCGTCGGAGATCGGTGAGCACGCTCTTGCGGACGATGCCGTGGAGCACGAGGCCCGACGAGGTCTCGTCCACGAACGAGCGCTGAGCGAGCTGGCGGTAGACGGCGCGCGCGTCCGCCTTGGGAAGCATCGCGGCGAGGAGGTCCTCGTCGACCGCGTGCGCGAGGCAGAGGGCCCGCAGGCCGAGCGCCTCCGCGTCGCTCTCGGCGGTCCGGAGGAGCTCGCGGGCGAGGTCGAGCCACGGCGCGTCGGCGTCGAGATCGGGCAGCCGCCGCGCGCGCGCGAAGTGCTCCGCCACCATCGCGATCGCGAGCGGGCTCCCCTCGCAGCCCTCGACCGCGGCGACGTGCTCGCTGGCCGGGACGCCGCGGAGCGCGAGCGCGCGTGTCGCGTCCTCGCGCGAGAGGGCGGTGAGCTCGACGTCGGTGCGCGCCGCCGACAGATCGACGAGCGCGCGGATGCTCGGGGCGGGGGCCACCCGGGTGCCGAGCACGACCAGGAGGCGCCCGCCCGCGGCCGCGAGCGCTTCGCCGAAGAGCCACGCCAGCGCGCCCTCCAGGGTCTCGGCCGCGTCGACGACGAGGACGTCGGGGCGCTCGCCGTGGCCGAGGGTCGCCCAGGTGCCGGATGCGCCGAGGTTTCGCGCGAGCGCCGCGGTGAGCGCGTCGGCGTTCGGCGCGACGTGCTCGCCCGAGATCCACGCGACCCGATGCCCGGCGTCCTCCGCGTCCCACGCGAACACCCTGAGGAGGGTGCTCTTGCCGATCCCCGCCTCTCCACGGACGAGCACGACCTGCACGCCGTCGGCGGCCGCGGCGAGGACGCCGCGCAGCGCGTCGAGCTCGGCGCCGCGCCCGACGAAGCGGGCGCGCACGCCCGCGCGAACGTCGATCGGGCGCTTCGCGGGAGGAGCCACGGTGGGAGAGTATCCGATGCTCTCCTGGGAGCTGGGCGCCTTTTGGACACCCGGTGGACAGCGCCCGCTCCGGTCGACCCCGTAGCGTGGATCCGATGGAATTCCCTCGCTTCTTCGCGATCGTCCTCGGGGGGGCGTTCAGCCTCGCCGCGTGCGTGGGCGACGACCCCCTGCCTTCGTCGTCGGCGGTCCTCACGCTGAGCCCCGAGGCGCACGACTTCGGCAGGGTGCGCATCAGCGACCGCGGGCGCACCTCGTTCACGGTGCGGAACACGAGCGGCGCGACGTCGGCGGCGCTCGCGCCCGCGGCGGTGACCGGATCCGGATTCGCGGTGACCAACGACGGCTGCAAGGGCATCGCGCTCGGCGCCGACGCCTCGTGCGCGGTCGAGGTGGAGCTCGCGCCGACGGCGCTCGGCGACGTGACGGGCACCCTCGAGATCCGGGCCGGCGCGGTCGCCGCTCGCGCGACCCTGCGCGGCAGCGGCGTCGCGGTGACCACGCTGACGGTGAAGCGCGCCGGCGACGGCGCCGGTCGCGTGACCGGCCAAGGGATCGACTGCGGCGACGACTGCTCGGAGACGTTCGAGCAGAGCGTCGAAGCGCCCAAGGTGGAGCTCACCGCCGCCCCCGACGCCGGCAGCTTCTTCGCGGGCTGGACGGGCGGGGGCTGCAGCGGCCTCGCGCCCAAGTGCACCGTCGCCCTGTCGACGTCGGTCGAGGTCACCGCGGCGTTCACCAAGAAGGTCCCGATCGAGCTCACCGTCGTGCTGGGCCCCGACGCGACGACGAAGGTCGCCTCGGTGCCCGCGGGCCTGGAGTGCGCGGCGGCCTGCGACAAGAAGGTGGGCCTCTTCGAGCCCGGAACGAGCGTGACGTTCGACGTGACCTCGTCCGACGTGTACCGATGGAACGGCGCCGTCTGCAACGGCAAGACCTGCAGCCTGGTCGCCGACGGCCCCAAGTCCGTGTCGCTGCGCGCGTCGGCTTACAACCTCGCGTTCGTGACGTCGACCAAGCAGGACGGCAACCTGGGGGGCCTCACCGGCGCGGACGCGAAGTGCAAGGCGGCCGCGGACGCCGCTGGCCTGCCGGGGACGTTCCGCGCCCTGTTGTCGACGTCCGCGGTCGACGCGCGCGACCGCTTCACCGCGGGCGGCGGCTTCGTGCGCGTCGACGGCAAGATCTGGGCGACCACCAAGGCGGACCTCTTCACGACCGAGCGGCCGCGATCGCCTCTTTGGCTCGACGAGAAGGGGGCGAAGGTCGTCTCGAGCGTATTCACCGGCTCGACGTCGAGCGGCCAGGTGTTCCCCGGCCGCACGTGCGGGGACTGGACCTCGGCCGCTGCGGCGCAGACCGCCACCATCGGCGTCAGCTCGTACGGGCTGTACGGTGGCTTGAACGCGAACGTGGCCGCGTGCAACGTGCAAGCGCCCATCTACTGCCTCGGCGAAGACCTCGCGCGTGCCGTGCCGCTCCCGGGGGTGGGGGCGTCGCGGCGCGCGTTCGTCACGTCGGCGACGATCGCGGGTAGCGCCGGCGTCGCGGGGATGGACTCGCTCTGCTCGACCGAGGCCACCGCCGCGGGCTTCGCGGCCGCGAGCTCGTACAAGGCCTTCGTGGCCCCTTCCACCGCGGCGTCGGCCGCCTCGCGGTTCAACGGCGCGGGGGCGAAATGGGTGCGGATCGACGGCGTGGAGCTGTCGTCCACCGCGGCCAAGGTCCTGAGCGGCGACATCGACGCCGCCATCGACTTGTCGGCGATGGGCGTCGCGGTCGGCGACAACAACGTGTTCACCGGCTACCGGCTCACCGTCGGCGTCGACCCGAGCCCGATGAAGACGGGGACCCACACCTGCGCCGACTGGACGAAGGCGGACGCGGCGAGCCAAGCGGGCTTCGGGATCTCGCTCGCGGCCGGCTCGACGGCGTACGCCGCGTACCCCGTGAGCGCGACGGACGACTGCATCGCGCCGCGCCGCGTGTATTGCCTGCAAGACTGAAGCAAACGCCACGACAGCGTCACCCGCGGCGAGTATGCTGCGGCGCCGTGAAGATCTACACGAAGACGGGCGACGACGGCACCACCGGTCTCTTCGGCGGCGAGCGCGTGAAGAAGGCGTCTCCGCGGGTCGAGGCGTACGGCACGGTGGACGAGCTCAACGCGGTGATCGGCGTCGCCCGAGCGACGCAGCTCGAGCCCTGGACCGACGAGCTCCTCCACCAGGTGCAGGTCGAGCTGTTCACCGTCGGCGCCGAGCTCGCGTGCGTCCCCGGCAAGGAGGACAAGCTGGGGATGCCCCTCGTGGGGCCCGCGGCCGCCGAGCAGCTGGAGCAGGCGATCGACTACGCCGAGGCGAGCTTGCCGCCGCTCAAGAGCTTCGTGCTCCCGGGCGGGAGCCCCCAGGCGGCTTCGTTGCATCATGCACGCACCGTGGCGCGCCGCGCCGAGCGCGCCGTGCTCGCGCTCGCGGGCCCCGAGGCCCGGCGGGACGTGGTGATCTACCTGAACCGCCTGAGCGACACGCTCTTCGTCCTCTCCCGGCGCGCCAACGCCTTCGCCAAGGTCGAGGACGTCCCGTGGGCGCCGCGCAAGGCGAAGGCGGAGTGACGGCGCCCGAGGCGGGCGCTCACGCGCGGTGGAGGGCGGCCTTGGACGCGTCCTCCTTCGCGGTCGCGTACTCCTTGTAGAACGACATCACGCGGTTCATGAGGTCCTTGGCGTCCTTCTCGGCGTCGCGGGCGTCGTCGATCTCGCGCTTCGCCGTCGAAGCTGCGTTGCCCTCGGCCTTCGCCTCGACGTCGCGGCCGGCGGCCGCGTGATCGCCCTCGGCGCGCGCGTACCCCGCCAGGCCGAACGACCCCTCGCTAGCTCCCTTGAGCGCGCCGGTCCCGGCCTTGTCGCCGCCGGCATCGGCCGCGCCAGCGGCCATCGTACAAGCTCCACCGAAGCCTTTGAGAATCGCCTCCTTCGTCGCGCCCTCGAGCCGCTCGTCCGCGGCGCTGCGCATCGCGTCGAGCTCGTGGCGCTGGGCCGCGTCCTCGGCCTTCTCTGCCCCGCGGCGGGTCTCCCGGGCGCTCTGCCGCTGCTGCTTCGACATCATCATCATCATCGCGGCGATCTGGGCGCCTGCGTCGCCGCCCGCCATGAGCTCCTGCATCGCCGGGCTGGGCAGCATGTCGGCGTTGGTAGCCTCCGACGCCTCCGGAGTGTCACTCGGCTCGCCAGCGAACGGATCGATGTGAGCTCCGTTCGCACCCATGATTCCTTGCACGCTCATCGAACTCCTCACGCTTTCATGGCCCCGGCGATCTGCACCGGGATCTGGTCTTGGATTTGGATCGTCTTCTGCAGGGTCTCGAGCGAGCGCTTGCCCGACTCGTGGGTCTCTTTCAGACCGTCGATCACCACTTCGACCGCGCGCTCGAGTTGTTGCATACGATTTCGCGCCGCCTTCATGTCGATGCGAGCGCGGTCGACGTCGTGCTGCAGCTCGGCCACGCGGTAGCCGCGGACCGCGCCCTCCACCTCGAGCGCGCCCTTGCCGACGTTCGCGCCGACCTTGATGGCCTTCATCGCGTTGCCCGCGTTCGAGGTCGCCGCCGAGCCCTTGGCGGCTGCAGCAATCCCGACCCCGCCCGAGGCGATCCCGAGGACCGCCGAGCTGATCTGGAGGCCAAGGACGACGTGGCCGGTCGTCTCCTTGCCGAGCTTGTCCTCCATCAGGTCGCGCACCGGCTCGACGTTCTCGGCGGCGTACGCGGCCACCGAGCAGGCGATGGCGGCGATGGCGAGCGTGGTCGCGAGCGGGCTCGCGGCGCCGAGGGTGCAGACGGTGACCGCCGCCGAGGCGACGACGAGGTTCGCGGCCAGGATCTGCTTCGAGTAGGGCTTCACGTCCTGGTCGGTGAGGGTCGGGCCGCCGTCGAGCGTCTTGCCGAAGGAGGCGACGCTCGCGATCTTGTCGTGGAGCTCACCGGGGAGGATCTCCGGGTGGCGGACGAGCAGGTCGGCCGCGAGGAGCTCGGGGTGGCCGTATTGCATCGCGAAGACGCACGCCGCGTCGAGCGCGTCGATCTTCAGGTTGTCGAGCAGGCCGAGCTTGTGCACGGCGACGTCGGCGATGACGAGCGGGTAGTTGAAGGTGCAGAGACCGGCCACGCCCATGACGCCGATGTCGTCGGTGACCCAGTCCATCACGCCCTTCGAAGCCTCCTTCTGCTCCTCGGCGGCCTTGTTCGCGCGCTCGATCGCGGCGATGTGCTCTTGCCGCGCGGCCGCGTGGAACTTCTCGTTTTGCTTGATGGTCTCGGCGGCGGAGCGCATCTCCTGGTTGTTGTTGGCGCTGAGGATCTTGTACAGCTCCCCGAGCGCGTCGGTGCTTTGGGCATCGGAAGGGCGCGGCGCGGCCGGGAGGAGCGCCTGGTTGCCGCCGCCGAGCGCGCTGCCGCTCGGGGCGGCCTCGGCGGGCGCCGCACCGGTAGGAGCGACGCGGCCGAGGTGGGTCGTCTGGACGCTGATCATGCGGCCGCCTTCTCGCAGCGCGCGAGCTGTTCGAGGTCTACTTCTCCCGCGCGGTCGGCGGCGTCGATCGCGGCCTCGTAGGCCTCTTCGGCCGCGACCTCGTCGTCGAGGGCGCGCAGCATCCGCGCCCGGGCGAGGGCGCACCGCGGGGCGACGCGCAGGGCGCGGAGCGACATCTCGTAGATGGTCAGCGCCGTCTGCTTGTCGCCACGCTTCTCGTGGCAGACGCCGAGGCCCAGCCAGGCGCGCTCGTCGTCGGGGGCGACGAGGAGCATCAGGTGGAACGCTTCCTTCGCGTCGCCCGGCCGCTCCTGGGAGAGCAGCCAGTGTCCAAGGCCGTACAGGGTCTCGATCGTCTTCGGCTCCATGGCTCAGCCCTTCGTGTTCGCCGCGATGGCCTTCAGCGAGTCGTTGATCGCCGCCATCATGTTGGTGGTGAGCTGCACCGCCGTCTGGCGCTGCGACATGAGCGACTGGATCGAGATCATGTTGAGCTCGGCCTCGGAGCTCTTCGCCTTGATCGCGTCGTCGCAAGCCTCGGTGATGCCCTTGAGCTCATCCTTCGAGACCGCGGCGCCCTTCGATCCCAGGCCGTCGGGGCCCTTGCCGTCGGGGAACCTGATGTTGAGCCCGTCCTTCTCGAAGGCGGCCTTCGCGGCGACGAGCTTGGTCCTCGCGGCCGCTGAGAGGGTCGGGTCCGCGAGCGCGGCGTCGATCTTGGCGAGAATTGCGTTGTAGCGATCCTCCGTGATCTCGTAGTTGCCGTCTTTGTTGATCTGGTCGGAGGTCCCCATCGTGACCGAGGCCTTGATGTTGTCGAAGATCGAGTGTGACGTGAGCTTCCGCTGCTCTGCGAGCTTCTCCGCGATGGCGGTGTCGAGCGAGCGAAGTCGCGACTGGCAGAAGAACAGGATCGTGTCCGGCGTCATGTGCGTGAGGGACTCCTCCTGCGTGAGGATCGCGGACAGCTGGCCGGCGGGCGGAACTTGGTTCGAGCGGTTGAAGTCGAGGCGGGGCTGCGTGGGCATTGGATTTCTTTCAGGCTCGGATGCCGTAGGGGATGGTGTTGTCGATAGGGGTGGGGCAGCGGACGGCGTCGTCGATCGCGTCGAGCATCGACGGCGAGATGCCGAGCTCGACGTCGCCGAGGGCGCGCATCGCGTCGAAGGTCTGCTCGAGCTGTTCGTTCTGTCGGGCGAGCTCGGCCTCGAGGGCGGCGAGCTCGTCGGCGGGTGATTGGGTCATGACGCCCCATCGGCCGCATCCCCTCGGAGTTGCGCGAAAAAAAACGCCCCCCGCGTCTCCGCGAGGGGCGTCTGCCCTGTCCTCGGCCCTCTCCTCAGGCCAAGCCTACGTCTTCGTGAGCGATTTCAGCTCTGGAACATCTGGGCGACGTCCGCGAGGAGCTGCTCCTCGGTGATGCCCTTGGCGACGGCGAGCTCCTTCATGAGGAGGCTCTTGGCCTGGTCGAGCAGGCGCCGCTCGCCGAACGAGAGGTCCTTGTCGAACTTCAGCCGGTACATGTCGCGGAGGACCTTGGCGACCTCGTGCGGCAGGCCGCTCTTGATCATCTCGGTGTAGGCGCGGAAGCGGCGGCTCCACGGCTGGAGGTCGACCGCGACCTCGCGCGCGCGCATGGTCTCGAGCACGGCCTCGGCCTCGCTCTTGGACATGACGCTGCGCAGGCCCGACGGCGAGCCGACCGGGACCATCACCCGCATCTCCTTCTTGTCGAGGATGCGAAGGACGTAAAAAGCGCTCTTCGTCCCGCCGATTTCGCGCTCTTCGACCGAGATGACCTGGCCGAGCCCGTGCTGCGGGTGGACGGCCTTGTCGCCCACGACCAGCTTGATGGGGGCGCCGGTGGGCGGGGGGGCCTTGATGGCGAAGGGGGAGGTGCGCGGCGGGCGCATCGCCGGGGGCGGCGGCGGAGCCGGCGGATCGCTCGGGCGGGGCGGCATGACCGACGGGCTGCGGACCGGCTCGACCTTGGCGATGGGAGCGGGCGGCGGAGCCGCGGGAGCGGTGCGGACGGGCTGTGACGCCGGGGCCTTGGCCTCGGGCTTGGCGGGGCGCGTCGCCTTCGCCGCCGGCTTGGGGACCATCTTGCTGACCGGAGTGCTCTTCGTCGCCTTCGCCGCCCGCTTGGCGGGAGCGCTCTGGCTGCGCTTGGCGACCGCCGGACCTCGCGTAGATCGCGAAGATGACTGCGATTTGTCAGATGTTCGGCTGGAAGCTGCCGACCGGGCGGCGGGACGAGCGGCGGTACGGGCGGTCTGAGCCATGCGGGCGCCGCCGTAGCATTGGGCTACCCCCCAGTCAAGCTACGCGGCCATTCTTTCACCTATACTGGAAAAAGGTAGGTGCTCTGCGACCATGGATCAAGGACTTAGCTGCCCTCTCCAAAATAGGCAGCATGCTGCCCAATTCGGCGGGGGGGCCTCCAGGGCAGGGGCCTCGAAAATGGTTGGCTAGCCAACGAATTGGGCGACCCCACGGGCTGTGGTGAGTAGGTGAATGTAGGTGCGCTCTCAGCGGGGCCCGAGGTCGATGGCGAAGCGGACGATCCCCTTGTCGATGAGCTCGGGCCACTTCTTCGGGACGGCCGACCGGTAGACGCGGAGCGTGCAGTCGGACGCGTCCTTGCGAGGCCCCGCGGGGTAGACCTCCCACGGGCTCACGGTCGCGAGCTCACCCCCCGCGTTGTAGATGAAGGTGACGCCGACGGTGACGGGGGCCGCCTGCCGGCAGGCGGCGAGCTGGCCGGTGAGGCGCCCGTTCAGAGCGACGAGGACGTCTCGGTTGCCGGTGCCGCCCACGAACTTGGGCTCGTGGACGACGACGGGGACCACCTGCGCGGGCGCGGCGGGCGCGGTCGGGGTGGCGGACGGCGCGGGCGCCGTCGGGGTGGCGGACGGCGCGCCCGCGTCGCGGGTGACGGCCGCGGGGGCGGGCGTGCTCGCGTCGC
>JAEUKG010000971.1 GCA_016794325.1 Myxococcales bacterium
GAGGGCGCACCGCCGGTGCTCTTGCACCACTTCAAGCACAACAAGACCCTGCACCAGCAGATCGTGCTCCTGTCGATCCAGACCGCCCACGAGCCGGAGGTGCCGGACGACCAGCGCATCACCCGGGTGGTGGATCTCGGCGACGGCTTCTACCAGGTCATCGCGATCTACGGCTTCATGCAGACGCCGAACGTCCTCGACGTCCTCGAGTCGCTCTCGTCGCGTGAGGGCGTGGCCATCGATCGCGAGGACACGAGCTTCTTCCTCGGCCGCGAGACGCTCCTCATCACGGGGCGCAGCAAGATGGCGCGCTGGCGCAAGGTGCTCTTCACGTTCTTGTCGAAGAACGCGCGCCCCGCGAACGCGTTCTTCCAGATCCCGCCGAACCGCGTGGTCGAGCTCGGCACGCAGATCGAGCTCTGATCCCGCGGCGGTCGCGCCCCGCTGCCCGACGTCAGGGCTTGCGACCGCACTCCCAGTTCCCCTCGAGGCGCTCGTCCTCGAAGAGGTAGCCGGTGCAGGTCGCGCCCGGGGGCGCGCGCGTCGGCGGCGGCGTCCGGGTGCAGACCTCGCAGCTCACGTGGCCTTCGTGGCGTGCGCTCGCGAGCTCGCGGCCGTGGGTCAGGTCCAGGCCGCGAGCGAACCCCTCGCACGTCGCTCCGTGGGCGAGGTGCTCGAAGCCGTAGCTGCCCTCCGCGCACCGCGCCGGCGTGCCGGTGAGCTTGGATCGGCAGAGCGTCCCGGCCGCGCCGATGCAGCGGCAGCGCCGCTCCTGCAGCGTCGGGCAGAGGATCGCGTTGCCGCGGCGGCAGTAGCACGACGCGCCGTCGCTCGCGGGAGGGGCGGGCCGCTGCGAGGGAGCGGCGCTTCGAGGCGCGATCGGACGACTCGCGTCGCCGCCTCCCGCGTCCTGCAGCGCCTCCGCGACCTCGGGGGCGTCGTCGAGCGCGGACGCGTCCGGCTCCGGGTCCGCGGTGAGGGCGCGCCGCGGCGCCGGCGGCTGGGCGCGGCTCCGGTGCGCGCCGATGGCGAGGGCGCCGCCGAGGACCCCGGCGCCCACGAGGAGCGTCGCGAGGAGCGCGCCGACGAACGCGACCTTGGTGCGCGTCGCCGGCGGAGCGCGCCGCGGTCGGGGAGCGAGCTCCGGCGGCTCGGCGGGCGCGGCGGCCTCGGGCGCGGCGGGGGCTGGCGGCGGGACCGCCTCGACGGCTCGCGCGAGGCGGGCGAGCGCGGCGTGCGCGTCGCGGGGGCGGTCCGCGACCGGCGCGAGCATCTCCCCGACGAGCGCGGCCACGGCCGGGGGAGCGCCGGGCGCGACCTCCGCGAGGGCGCGCGGTGGCCGACCGAGGACCTTGGCCTCGAGCACGTCCCCGCCCGCTCCGAGGTAGGGACGGGAACCGGCAATCATCTCGAAAAGGATAGTTCCGACCGCGTACACGTCGACCGCGGGTGAGGCCCGCTCGGCCCGGGCCTGCTCCGGCGCCATGTAGGCGAGGGTGCCGAGGAGGAGCCCGCCCCCGGTGAGGGAGAGCTCGTGCGCCGAGAGCTTCGGCGGCCTCGCGAGCCCGAAATCGAGCAGCTTCACCAAGGTGCCGGCGGCGGTGGCGACGACGAAGACGTTCTCGGGCTTCACGTCGCGGTGCACGACGCCGGCCTGGTGCGCGGCGTCGAGCGCGACCAGGATCTGCCTCGCGAGCTCGAGGGCGCGGGGGAGGGGGACGGTGCGGTCGCGGGCGAGGATGGCGCGGAGCGGCTC
>JAEUKG010000999.1 GCA_016794325.1 Myxococcales bacterium
GGCGCCACGTGGACGTCGACCGCCTCGTCGGTCTCGATCACGGCGACGACCCGCCCGCCGCTCACGAACGTCCGCACCTCGGGCGCGCCCGGCCGGTCGGCGAAGCGCGCGGGCTCGAGCCCGATTCGCGCCACGCTCCGCACGTGGAGCGAGGCCGACGCGAGGACGTGCCCGCTCGCCGACACGACCTCGAGCGTCGCGTCGCCGGCGCGGAGCGGCGTGAGCGTGACCCACGCGTCTCCGACCTTCGTGCCTCCGCCGAGCCCCACGCAATACGGGCCCAAGGACGCCGACCCGGACGCGCAGCGCCGGTCGTCGACGTGCGCGACCTCGAGCTTGCCCACCTCCTCACCCGAGAGGCGCAGCTCGTGGTCGCCGCTCGCGAAGCCAGAGACGACGAACGTCGAGGGCTCGTCCGCCGCGAGCGCGATCCCAGCGGGATCCGCGGTCGCGCCGTGAGCGTCGATGGCGGCGATGGTGGGGGTGTCCCCTCCAATGTGCGCTCCGTCGGCGCAGCCGAGCGCCGAGAGCGCGAGGGCGACCGCGAGGGGAGCGGAGCGAGGGGCGCGAGCCACACCGGGAGCCTAGCACCGCCGCCGGCCGAGACCCGAGGGCTCGCGACCGGCGGCCCACCCTCGGGAAGAAAGTACGCAACCGATCGGCCGATGTGGCCGAACGGCGGACATGACCGACGCCATCTCCCGTTCGTCCTCCTCCCCCTACAACTCCGTCTCCGGCGACGACTCTCGCGACGACGAGCGGGCGTGCACGTCCCGCGCGTCGACGACGAGCTCGAAGGCTCCCGCGAGCTACGACGTCGACCCGAGCACGCTCGTCTCCTCGAGCTACAAGCCACCCATGCCGGCGTCCGCGAAGAAGCAGGCGCCCGCGTCGGCGCCCCACACCGCGAGCCCGAGCGGCCACGGCAAGTCGTCGCCCGTCCACGTCGACAAGGGCCACGCCCACGGCACGAGCGATCCGAGCCGACCGCTGAACTATCAGGGGGAGGCTCACGGGCCGTCCGTCAGCGTGGGCGGCACGCACGTGACGGTCGGCAAGGCGAGCGTGGACGCCGAAGTCAGCCTCAAGCCCTACGTCCGCGCCTCGGCGACGACGGTGGAGGCCTCGAAGACCGTCGGTGGCGTGACCCTCGAGACCAAGGGCCCGTCGGCCGAGGTCTCCTTGGGGGTCAAGGCGACGAAGGACGAGCTCTCGGCCGGGGCTCTCGCGGCGGCGAGCGCAGCCGGCAAGGAGCTGAAAGGCGAGCCGCCGCTGCTCTCGGCGGCGCGCGCGGGCTACTTCGGCGGAGCGATGAAGTCGGTCGCGGACCACGTCGAGGTCGTCCACACCGTCGGCGCAGAGATCGGTCACGGCGCCGGCGCCGAAGCGGGGGTGAAGCGCACCAAGGAAGGTGGTATCGAGATCTCGGCGCGCGCCATGGGCCCGATCGCGCATCACCTCGACGGGCTCGTCGGGACCAAGATCACCATCAAGCCGTGAGCCTCGAGGAGCCGTAGATGTTCGCTGCATTCAGCCCTCATGGGGGCGTTCGCATCACGACGGACACACCCATCCCGACCTTCGATTTCGCGATGGGCCTCGTCGGTGTCCCCAGCATCAACCCCGCGTGGTGGGTAGGGCAGGTCGCGGGCTGCCGCGCACTCATCACGGCGGCGGGCGCTCCTGGGCTCGCCGAGCCCATCACGGGGACCTTCACCGTGGCCGTCGTGGAGCTCCGTCGCCACCTCCGCGCCGGTCTTCGCCTGACGGTCGACCACCCGGAGCGGACACCGACGATCGACGGCTCGACCTCCCGCGAGCCCGACATCGCGCGCGCGCTGTTCTCTTCGCAGAACGGTGAGCCTTCGGTGATCACGAGATGCCAGGGCCTCCGTCGCGCCGGCTGGACGATCGAGATCGCCGACACCTGCCTCGTCGCGCGTACCGCGCTGTACATCAGCGCTCCAGACGCCATCGAGGCCCTGGTCGATGCCCTCGCGCGGATCGCGAACGAGCTCGCCGATCGGCGTGACGCGCTCGGCGCCACGCAGCGCGACCGCGCGCGTGCCGAGCTCCTGCTCCGCGCGGGAGCGCCCTTGAATCTCCTCACGGTCTCTCCCGACGGCGTCCTCTTCGGGGAGGTCTCCGGCCTCTCGGTGGGCTGTACGTACGACGACCTGACCGCGACGTGTGCCGAGGTGCGGGTCACGCATCCCGCGCCGCGCCCCGGGCTCTTCCGGATCACCGCGGCGACGGGGCTCGTACCCGGCTTCCTGGCGGACGACGTCTCTTGCGGGAACTCGGAGCTCGACCGGAAGCTCGACATCCGCTGCACCGACCGGCTGCTCCTCGGCGAGGTCATGACGCCCGAGCTCGGGGCGGCGCTCCTGCGCCTGCGCGACCTGACGCATGGCTTCGCCGTGACCGCGCAGGGCGTCTCGATTCGCCACCCCGAGGTGCCCACCGCCGAGGCGCTCACCGCGATGCTCGCCGCGGCCATCGACGTCACCACCCACCTCGGCCCCCGCGAAGGATCTGCGTACCGCTGAGCCGCGCCGGCGCGCGTTCGTAACTTGAAGTGGGCAATCGTCCACGTGTACGAGAGTAGGGTGGACTCCGATCGCCCGAACCGCCCCTCGGTCCCCCCTCCGCCCGGGCTGACGCTCGCCGAGCTTGCCCGCGAGCTCCACGGCGAGGTCTCCGTGCACGGCGACCAAACCGTCCGCCTCCTCGGCGTGCACCACGACTCCCGGCGCGTCGGCCCGAGCGATCTCTTCGTGGTGCGGCGGGGCGAGTCCAGCGACGGCGCGCGCTTCCTCGCCGACGCCGAGGCGCGCGGCGCGGTCGCGGTGTGCGCGGCGCGGGGGGAGGTCGACCCGTCGGCGACCAAGCTCCCGATCATTTGGGTGGAGAATACACGCATCGCCCTCGCCCAGGCCGCGGCCGCCGTCTACGGTCACCCGTCGTTCGCCCTCGACGTGGTCGGCGTGACGGGCACCAACGGCAAGACCACGACCACCCACCTCGTGCGCCAGGGCATCGACACCCTGCTCGGCGCGCCCCGGTGCGGCGTCATCGGCACCGTCGGGCACGCGCTCGGCGACGAGATCCTGGAGGCGTCGCACACCACGCCCGAGGCCGACGAGCTGGCGCGGCTCATGGTCGCGATGAAGAAGAAGGGCGCGTCGCACGTGGCGATGGAGGTCTCGTCGATCGCCATCGCCCTCGAGCGCGTGCGCGCCGTGCGCTTCCGCGTCGCCGCGTTCACGAACCTCACCCAGGATCACCTCGACTTCCACGGCTCGATGGAGGCCTACGGCGCGGCCAAGGCCCGCCTCTTCCACGAGATGGCGCCCGGCCACGCGGTCATCAACGTGGCCGACCCCTTCGGGCGCGTGATCGCCGAGGCGCTCCAGGGCAAGCTCGACTACGCCGCGTACACGGTGTCCACCGAGCCCGAGATCCCGGCGGCGTTCCGGGTGGTGTCGGCGGACCTCGGGTCCGGCGGCATCTCGGCCTCGGTCGAGACGCCCGAGGGCGTCATCGCCCTGCGCTCGCGCCTGGTGGGCGCGCACAACCTCCAGAACCTCCTCGTCGTCCTCGCGATCGGCCACGCCCTCGAGCTGCCGGTGCGCGCGTTCGCCGAGGCGCTCGCCGACGCGGTGTCGGCGCCGGGGCGCATGGAGCGCTGCGACGGCCCCGGCGACGACGTGGCGGTGCTGGTGGACTACGCGCACACCCCCGACGCGCTCGAGCGCGTCCTCGCGAGCCTCGCCGGCGCGACGAGCGGGCGGGTGATCTGCGTCTTCGGCTGCGGGGGCGATCGCGATCCGACCAAGCGCGCCCCGATGGGGGCGGCCGCGGCCGAGGGCTCCCACGTCGCGATCCTGACCAGCGACAACCCGCGGACCGAGGACCCGGCCCACATCGCGCAAGCGGTGCTCGTCGGGATGATCGGCGCCGGCAGCCCGCTCGCGACCTGGGACGAGATCGAGGCCGGCGCGAAGGGGCACCACGTGGAGCTCGACCGCGCGAAGGCGATCGAGCGCGCGATCCTCGCCGCGCGCCCCGGCGACGTCGTGCTCCTCGCGGGCAAGGGGCACGAGCCCTACCAGATCGTCGGCACCGAGAAGCGCGCCTTCGACGACCGCGAGGTCGCGCGGGCCGTCCTCGCGACGCGCCGCGCGCGCGGGGCGCGCTGAGATGGCGACGCCCATCCCCTCGAACCAGGCGCGCGTCTCGGCCTGGCAGATCGCGGCGGCGTCGGGCGGGCGCGTCACACGAGAGGTCGACGCGACGCTCGTCGGGCGCGGGGTGACGACCGACAGCCGCGCGGTCGCGCCGGGCTCGGTCTTCGTGGCGCTGCGCGGCGAGCGCTTCGATGGCCACGAGTTCGTCGCCCGCGCGGAGGAGTCGGGCGCCGCGATCGTCGTCGTCGCGCGCGGCGAGTCCGCCCGCGCGCGGACGGCCGCGGTGGTCGAGGTGGACGACACGCTGCTCGCGTGGGGCGCGATCGCCCGGCTCCACCTCGCCGCGTGGCGTCGCTCGGCGCCAGCGGACGCGCCCCGGCGCGTCATCGCGATCACCGGCAGCGCCGGCAAGACGACCACCAAGGAGCTCGTCCGCGCGCTCGCGTCGGAGGTGGCGCCCTGCCACGCGACGGCGGGCAACCTGAACAACCGCGTCGGCTTGCCCTCGGTCGTGCTCGGCCTGGAGCCGCACCATCGGATCGCCGTCCTCGAGATGGGCATGAGCGTCCCCGGCGAGATCGCCGCGATGGCCGAGATCGCGCCGCCCGACGTCGCGATCGTCACGAACGTCGGGCTCGCCCACGCCGGCGGCGTCGGCGGGACGCGCTCCG
>JAEUKG010001005.1 GCA_016794325.1 Myxococcales bacterium
AGGCCGCGGGCGTCGAGCGCGCGGAGCATCGCCGCGAGGTAGAGCGAGGTGCTCTCGTCGTGGCGCCCGTCGGCGAGGGCCCGATCGGCGCGCCCGAGCGCCTCGAGGGCGTCGCCGCGCGCGAGCTCGGCGGCGGCCTCCGCGCCCTCGACCTCGCGCGGCTTCGCCGCCCCCGCGGGCTTGTCCGCCGGCCGAGCGCCGCGGCGCCGCGCCGCGAGGAGCGCCCGCACGATCGGGACGATCAGCGCGGCGGCGATCGCGAACAAGAACGCCCACACCAGCACCTTGCCGATCGCCGCGAGGACGGGGCCCACGCGATCGAGCGTTCGCTCGGCCTTGGGCTCGGTCCGCGGCTTGAGCTCCTCGTCGCACGCGCGGGCGAACCCCTCGCACCCGGGCGTCTCCTTCGCGAGCGGGCACAGCTCGAGCGCGTCGCGGCCGAGCGGCCTCTTCGGGGTGCGGCAGAAGACGTAGCGCTCGTCGGCCCTCGCTCCCTTGGCGCTGTCCTCGAACGTCGCGAGGGGCGGCTCGGCGTGGGCGGGCCTCACGGCGAGCGCGAGCGTGAGCGCGGCCGCCGCCGCGAGGGCGCGTCGCGGGGTCATGCGCGGCCCCCCCGATCGTCGTCGGCGCGGCGGGCGAGCGCGGCGAAGCGCGTCTGCACGTCCCAGCCTTCGCTGCGGGTCCGGACGTTGAGGTAGAGGAGGAACTTCACCGTCGCCGCGTAGGGGACGAAACACCAGAAGCCGACGGTGGCGAGGAGGCTGCCCCCTCGCGACCACACCGGCTCGGGCGGAGTGGTCGCGAACAGCCCGTCGAGGGCGCTCCGCCCGGCGACGTCCCCGAGGAGCGTCGCCGCGGCGTGGAGCGTCACGAGCAGGCCCGCCCCGAGCATCGCGTCGCCGAACGCGGCGCCCGCGAGGCGCTGCGTTCGCGAGAACGCGTGCATCGCCCCGCCGCGCTCGAGCGAAAACGCCTCGCCGAGGTAGAGGAGGGTGGCCCCGATCCAGGCCGCGGGGACGACGAAGAAGGCGAGCCCGATGGCGATGCATGCAAACTGCATGAAGCGCGCGAGCGCGAGGCCCGGCAACGAGCGCAGCGACGCCGCGAGCACGCTCTTGACGGTCACGCCCTCCTCGAAGACGACGCGCGACGCGTAGAGCGTGAACGGCGTGTGGGCGACGGCGGCCATCAACACCGCGAAGGGCCAGCCGATCCACCACGACACCCCGTCGCCGAGGAGGTAGGTGAACGCGGCGCCGGGAAGGAGCACGACCGCGGCGATGCGCGCGTAGGCGGCGGCGTGGACCGCGACGAAGCGCACCGCGAGGTCGAAGACGTCGAGCAGCGGCCGGTTGCGCACCGCGATCCGCGCCGCGCCCGGCGCGTCCGCGCCTCGCCCCGCGGCGGCGGCCGTCATCGCGCCCTCTCGCCGCGGCCGGCGACCAGCACGTAGAGCACGACGAGGACGAAGAACCCGCCCCCGACGGCGCGCTTGATCCCCGACGGCACCGCCGACGGCGACCAGAACGCCTCGATCCCCGCGGCCACGAGCAGCATCAGCGCCGCGCCCACCACGACCACGAAGAGGTCCTTGGCGACGGCCTGGAGCGACGCGAGGCGCGTCTTGTCGCCGGGGGCGACGATCGCCCACCCCATCGACATCCCCGCGCCGCCGGCGATGACGATCGCGCCGAGCTCGAAGGAGCCGTGACCGAGGATGAAGGTGAGGATGTTGTCGCCCGCGCCTTGGGCGATGACGTAGCCGAGGATTGCGCCGATGGTGAGCCCGTTCTGCACGAGCACGATCGCCGAGCCGAGGCCGCCGAACACCCCGAGGGCGAAGCAGCGGAGGGCGATGCCGACGTTGTTGTTCACGTAGAAGCCCGCCATCAGCACGCCCTCGGACGCGTCGCGCCCGCCGTCGAAGCCGTGGGTGTAGGCCTCGGCGAGCGGGCGAAGCATGCTCTCGGGGGCGACCCGGAACGCGAGGTGCGGGTCGGCGATGGTGAGCCCCATCCCGATGAACATCGGCACGAAGAACAGCGCGAACGACAGGAGCATCGCCCGCCAGCGCCGGCGCACCGCGCGCGGGAAGGCGAGGTGGAGGGGGTCGTTGTCCTCGCGGCGCCGGAGGAGCCCGTCGAGCAGCCGCCCCTCTTGCCCGTAGAGGACGGTGTGGGCCTGGCCCACGAGGCCGTCGAGGTAGTCCACGAGCACGGCGCTGTAGCGGGAGGAGCGCGCGCGGGCGAGGTCGGCGCACACGTTCCGGTACAGGGGCGAGAGCCGCGCCGTGTCTCGAGCGTCGAAGCGCGAGAGGCCGCGCCGCGTCGCCTTGATGACGAGCGCCTCGAGCTCCTCCCAGTCGCTCCGTCGCGCCTCGGTGAAGGCGATCTCGGTCGGCCGCGAGATGCGCGCGGCGCCCCTCACGATCCACCTCGGGACGACACCGGGCCCTCGTCGCGGCCGGCGCGCGCGGCGAGGTCGAAGACGAGCGCGAGGAGGCGCACGGGGTCCATGCCGGCGGCGCCGACCCGGTCGGCGATGACCGGCGCGATGAGCTCCGCGAGCTCCCGCTCCCGGGCCGCGCCGAGCTGGCCGCGGCGGCGCAAGAAGAGCTCGATGGCGGCGCGCTCCTCGGGGTCGAGCCGCACCGTCTGCGGCAGCGACGCGAGCTCGGCGGCGGTGGCGGGCGGGCGGAGGACGATCGGCGAGCCGCCGCGCGCGCGCTCGGGGACGACGACCATCGTCCCCGCGACCAGATCGCCGAGCCGCTGGAAGCGCTGGGTGCAGAGCTGGCAGGCGAGCCCGACCACGTACCCCACCGGCAAGACGTCGGCGGCGCGGAGGAGGTTCCGCAGCGTGGCCTCGCGCACGCCGATCGGCCTGCCGGTGGTCGTGACGACCGCGAGGCCGAGGGCGCGCTTGCCCGGCGTGCGACCGGTGAGCGCCTCCCAAGCTGCAAAATACACCCATTGGACGATGAACACGAGCAGGAGCACGAGGCCGACGCTGGCCTTCGCCAGCGACGACAGCTCGCCCGACAGCGCGGCCCCGCCCACGACGCCGAAGAGGATCGCGATCCCGACGAGGAGGAGGACGCCGTAGCAGAGGACGAGGTCGAGGACGTGCGCGAGCGCGCGGCGGGCGGGCCCCGCGAGCCGGTGCTCGAACACGATGTGCTCGGGGGTCTCGATCTGGACGACGGTGTCGAGCGGCGCGCGCATGGAGCCTCAGGGGCTGCTCGGCGGCTTCTCCCGCGGCAGATCGGGGTCGTCGGTCGTGCGCGGCGGATCGAGCTTGAGGCCGCCGAGGAGCTTCACCCGCGCCACCGCGAGCCGGCTCGAGAGCACGTCCTCGTCGTCCTTGCTGGGGACCGACGTCTCGAGGTGGACGAAGAGGCACCGGCGGACGAACGCGCCGAACAAGAAGAGGTGCCCGGTGAGGCCCTTGTCGGACTTCGGCTCGACCGTGACGAGGACGCGGGTGTCGTACGCCTCGGGCCCCACCGTCACCGCGCTCTCGATCGTGGTCATCTCGTGCTTCGACACGAGGCCCTCGGACCGCGCGCGCGCCTCGCACCGCGCGTGGCTCATGAGCTCGTTCGCGTAGAAGGCGTGCACCGTGAGGGTGGAGGTGGTCGGCGGGTGGACGGCGACGAGCTCGCGGCGCGCGTGGTCGTCGATCTTCCACGCGCGACCCTCGGGCAGGGGGATGGTGAGCTGGAAGCGCTTCGAGTGGAACTTGCCCCACGCGGCCTCGTCGAAGGCGGGCGCGCGCGCGGGGGTGGCGGCGGAGGAGGCCGGCCGGACCGGAGCCTCGACGTGCCCGCCCCCGCCCGGCTCCCCGCACGCGGCGGCGCCCACCGCGAGCGCGAGCGCGAGCAGCGTCGTACGTGCGTTTCGCGCGAGCTTCACGAGCCTCCCCAACCGTCGCCCGCGGCCGATGGCCGTCAGACGCCTTGGACTTTGGTGAGCCACTCGACGTGCGACGTGTCGCTGCCGCGCACGATGTCGAAGAAGCGCTCTTGGATGCGGCGCGTGATCGGCCCCACCGAGCCCTCGCCGACGGCGCGATCGTCGATCTCGCGGACGGGGGTGATCTCCGCGGCGGTG
>JAEUKG010001047.1 GCA_016794325.1 Myxococcales bacterium
GTCACCAGAAGAGCAATGGTCGCCCCGGCTGGAGCACCCTCGGTCACGCCCTCCAAAAGCTCATGATGTTGGCGGAAGGCTGGGAGGCGCGAGAATCCGCCGAGAGATGCGATCAATCCTGAGGCCCGTGCCCGTGCCCGATCGGGTCCGAACGGAGTCTGACCCGTTGCGCGGCTCCTCGCAGGCCTGCGCCAGCCGGATGAGCATCGCGACGATGCGTCCCTCGGGCACGGGCACGGGCACGGGCACGGGCACGGGCGAGAGAGGGTGCTCGCCGGACGGAGCCGCGCTCGCTGGAATAGCCGCTTGGGCCGGCGAAGTTTGGGGGCGAGGGTCGGGGGCCCTTGATCTAGGATGCCGCCCCATGGTCCGTCGCTTTGGTCGCTCCGCCCTCGTCGTGTCTCTCGCCGCAGCGTTCGCGCCGCTCGGGTGCCAGCAGGAGGGCCCTCCGGTCGCGATGCCCACGGGGCGGCCCGCCCACCCCGAGCAGGTGATCGGCAAGGTCCTCGACGGGTGGCACGCGGCGGCGGCCCGCGCCGACGAGAACGCCTACTTCGCCGCGTTCGCCAAGAACGGCGTCTTCATGGGGACCGACGCGACCGAGCGGTGGGACGTCGCCGCGTTCCGCGCGTACGCCCACCCCTTCTTCGCCAAGGGCAAGGCGTGGTCGTTCCGCCCGGTGAAGCGCACGGTGACGATGGCGCCCGGCGGCGAGAGCGCCTGGTTCGACGAGGACCTCGACACCCCGAACCTCGGGCCGGCGCGCGGCACCGGGGTCGTGGTGCGCGACGGGGCCACCTACAAGATTGCACAATACAACTTGTCGGTGCCGATCCCGAACGACCGCTTCAAGGACGTGAAGCGGCTCATCGCCGGCGGCGGCGGGGGCACCACCCCCAAGCTCGCCGCCGCCAGCGCCCCCACCCCCGCGTTCACCGATCCCGAGCGCGACAAGAAGCTCCTCGCGACGCTCCCCAAGATCGAGGCGCTGGTGAAGAGCGAGCACGAGTCGCGCAAGCTGCCGAGCCTCGCGGTCGCGCTCGTCGTCGACGGGCGCGTCGTGCTCTCGTCGGTGCACGGCTACGCCGACGTCGGCACCAAGAAGCCGGCGACGGCCGACACGGTCTACCGCATCGGGTCGATCACCAAGACCTTCACCACCGCGGCCCTCCTCGTGCAGCGCGACAAGGGGCGGCTCTCGCTCGAGGACCGGCTCGACCGCTGGCTCCCCGAGGCCGGCGCGCTCGAGCACGAGCCGCGCGACGCGCGCGCGATCACCCTCCGCGACATCGTGTCGCACGCCTCGGGCCTGCCCCGCCTCGGCGACTTCGACTACACGCGGCCCGACCACGACGTCACCGAGGCCGAGGTGCTCGGCGCGATCCCCAAGGCGCGGGTCCACGCGCCGGGGACGGCGTACCTGTACTCGAACTTCGGGATGGGCCTCCTCGGCATCGTCGTCGGCCGCGCCGGCGGCAAGCCGTACCGCGACGTCGTGCGCGAGGCCCTGCTCACCCCGCTGGGGATGACGTCGAGCGGCTTCGACCCCAAGGCCCTGCCGCCGGGCGCGCTCGCGACCGGCTACAAGACGCGCACCAGCGACAAGCCGGAGCCGGCGTGGCGCCTCGGCGCGTCCGAGGGCGCGGGCGGCATGTACGCGTCGCTCTCCGACATGGCCAAGTGGGTCGCCTTCCACGCCGACGCGTGGCCCGCGCGCGACGACGCGGAGACGGGCCCGCTCGCCCGCGCGTCGCGGCGCGAGGCCCACGCGATGCGCTTCTTCGACGAGATGACGGCCGAGACGCGCAAGGACGGCGTGAAGGTCGACGCCACCGGCGTCGGCTACGCCTGGCACGTGCGCCAGACCTGCGCCTACGAGAAGCTCGTCGAGCACGGGGGCGCGATCGACGGCTTCAACGCCCAGGTCAGCTTCGCGCCCGACCGCGGCTTCGGCGTCGTCGTCCTCACCAACGCCCTCGACGGCGGGGCCTATCCCATCGCGGATAAGGTGCTCGACCTCGTCGCCGCCGAGGGCGCCCTGCCCCCGCGGCAGACGGTGCCGACCCGCGAGCTCACCGATCTCGTCGCGCGCTTCGCCGACAAGATGTCGACCTTCGACGCCGCGAGCTACGAGGCGATCTTCGCCGACTCGTTCCGCCGGGCGATCCCGCTCGAGAAGATCCAGGAGATCAACGCGGTGATGGCGAAGTCGCACGGCGCGTGCGCGATGCCGAGCGCGCCCGAGAGCGTGGCGTCGCCGACGAACGCCAAGTTCCGGCTCAAGTGCACCCACGGCACCGTGCTCGCGCAGGCGGTGGCCCAGGGCGGCAAGCTCGTCGGCTTCACCGTCGAGTCGGCCGGCCTCCCCGCCCCCAAGGAGGTCGGGGCGGCGGCGGCGGAGTCGCTCGCGCTCGTCGCCAAGTGGGACGCGGCGCGCTTCAAGAAGGCGTTCGCGGCCCAGGTGAAGGAGGAGGACCTCAAGGCGGGCTTCGAGAAGCAGCGCTCGATCGCCGGCGCCTGCAAGGTCACCGGCCCCGGCGAAGGCGACGGCGTGAGGCGGGCCACCTTCCCCATGGCATGCGACAAAGCGCAGGGAAAGCCGTGGGAGGTGGTCGTGGGGCTCGACAAGGAGGGCAAAGTGAACGAGGTATTCTTCCGACCGAAGGCGCAGTCGGGCCGGTGTCACTGAGCCGCGCGCGGCGGGCGTTCGGAGAGAGAGGCGAGATGGCGAAGGGCAAGAGCGACGTCGACGGGCTGTTTGGGCGGGCGAACCGGGCGCTCGACGCGGGGAAGAGCGCCGACGCGATCGCGCTCCTCACCCAGGCGATGGCGCTCGAGCCCGAGAACGCGGCGCTCGTGCAGAGCCGCGGGGCGATCCACGCGATGTGCGACGAGCTCGATCTCGCCGTCGCGGACTACTCGCGCGCGATCGCGCTGTCGCCGAAATACGCCGACGCGCACCTGAACCGCGGGCTCGCGATGTGGGAGAAGGGCAAGCTGAAGGAGTCGGCGAAGGACCTCGCCAAGGCCCTCGCCCTCGGCCTCCGGCGCGACGAGCTCACGGTGCAGTGCACGTATTTCCTGGCGCGGGCGCGCGAGCGCCTCGGCGACACCAAGAAGGCGTACGACGACTACCTCCACGTGGTCGTCCTCGCGCCCGACTCGGCCTACGGCGTCGACGCCGCGGATCGGTCGCTCGCGATTCGGCTCGCCGAGGAGCGCGCCCACGCGGGCAAGCGCGGCCCGGCGAAGGCGGGGCCGCGCGCGAAGGCGCCCGCCGAGGCGCCTGCCAAGAAGGCCGCTCCCTCCAAGGCGCCCGCCAAGAAGGCCGCTCCCTCCAAGGCGCCCGCCAAGAAGGCGCCCGCCAAGAAGGCGCCCGCCAAGAAGGCCGCGAAGAAGAAGGCGACCGGTCGGCGGTGACACCGCGAGCCTTGCCTCACCGCGAGGCTGGGCTAGAAGGAGCCCTCATGCGTCGCCTCGGGACCTTCGTCGTCGGGCTCGTGCTGTTCGGTTGTGGTGGCAAGCTCGCGGACGACGCGGCGCCGAGCCCCGCGAAGTCGGCCGCGCCGCCTCCCGCCGCGAGCCCGACGGGCGCGCCCCCGCCCGCGTCCACCCCCGGCACGCCGCCGCCTCCGCCGACGCCGCCGGGCGACGCCGAGAGCACGGCGACCCGCGACGGCGTGCGCCTGTACCTGTCGATGTGCAAGATCCCCGAGCGCGCGGGCGAGCCGCTCCACATCTGGGGCGAGGTCACCGATCCCACCTTCCAGGTGGACGAGGCGATCATTGCATTTTACATCGACCCCGCGAGCTCCAGCGGCAAGCTCCCCTGCACCGCGAAATACGGCCAAAACGGCGCGCACGTGGTGTTCGCCGAGGCCCGCGGGGCGGAGTACGTCGCCGACACCGCGGCCTGCGACTTCACCCTCACCGACAACGGCGCGAAGAGCGGCGTCGCCCGCGGCAGCGTCCGCGCCGAATACGTGGGCGACCAGGGCGCGCGCCACAAGTTCACCGTCGACTTCGCCGCGCCCACCTGCCCGCGCTGACGCCGGGCTCGGCCCCGGTCAGCGGGAGCCGCGCCCGAGCCGCTCCGCCATCTCGCTCGCCGGGAGGAAGCCGAAGCGGTCGAGCTCGGTCGCGCAGTCGGACGCGAGGACGATGACGGTCGCGTACTTGCTCGCGTACGGGGAGAAGCGCTTCGTCGCGGCGATCGCCTCGCGCGCCACCGGGTCGCTCGGATCCGGCTCCTGCATGAAGGTGCTCGTGCGGTCGATGCGGAGCGGGACGTAGCGCTCGGCCACCAGCGCCCGGACGCGCGGATCGGCGAACGCGCCGCGCTCGAGCTCGGCCGTCGCGACGTCCCACGACGCGGAGAAGAAGACGAGGACGCGACGATGGCCCGCCGCCGCCGCCTGGCACGCGGGCTCGACGCGCTCCACCCACGCGATCGGGCCCGGAGCGGGGCGCGAGCACGCGCCGAGGCCCGCGGTCGCGACGCCGAGGCCCGCTGCGAGGACGAAGGCGGGAGCG
>JAEUKG010001078.1 GCA_016794325.1 Myxococcales bacterium
GCGGGCCGACGAGGCGAGCGACGCCCGGGCGGCGGAGATCCGGAAGCGGGGCGACGAGGCGATCGTCGCGGGCCGGCCCGCCGAGGCGCTCGCGGCGTACACCGAGGCCTACGGGATGACGAAAGACCCGGCGCTCCTCTACAACAAGGGCCGGGCCTTCCAGGCCCTGGGCGAGCACGCCGCCGCCCTCGAGGAGCTCGAGGCGTTCGACAAGGCGGCGACGCCCGAGCTCAAGGCCAAGGTGCCGGGCCTGCCGCGCCTGCTCGCCGAGGCGCGGCAGAAGGTGACGTCGCTCGAGGTCTTGTGCGCGGTGCCGGGGGCGACGGTGCGCCTGCGCGACCGCACGGTGGGCACCACCCCGCTCGCGCTCGTCCGCGTCAACGCCGGGAGCGCGGTGCTCGAGGTATCCAAAGAGGGATACTTCCCATACAAGCACGAGATCACCCTGCCGGGAGGAGGCCTCGCGAGCCTCGAGGTGAAGCTCACGTCGAAGACGACCGCGGGGGTGCTCGTCCTCCGCTCGCCCGTCGCCGGCGCGTCGGTGTCGGTCGACGGCGCGGCCCAGGGGACGGTGCCCACCGAGCTCGTCCTCGCCCCCGGCGCGCACACCGTCACGCTCGCTCGCGAGGGCTACAAGACCGCGACCTCGTCGGTCGTGGTCGGCGCCGGGGATCGCAAGGAGCTCGAAATCCCGCTCGCCGCCGAGGGGAGCGTGCTCGGCAAGTGGTGGTTCTGGACGGGCGTCGGCGTCGTCGTCGCCGGCGGGATCGGCACCTACTTCGTGGTCACGAGCGAGCGCTCGCCCGACAGCGGCACCATCGCCCCGGGTCGGATCACGGCCGGGGGCTTCCGGTTCTGACGGCGGCGCCGCCACGGTTGTGGGCGTCCACCGCCGGGCGCCTGCTATCCTGAAGGCCGTGTTCGGCGTCGCGGAGGAAGAAGACGAGAGCGACATCTTCCCGGCGGGGTCGCTCCTCGACGGGCGCTACGAGATCGTCCGCCGCCTCGGCGCCGGCGGGATGGGCGTCGTGTACGAGGCGCGTCACGTCCGGCTCGGGCAGAGCGTCGCCATCAAGGCGATCCGGGGCGACGTCCCGCTCACCGGCGCCGAGCTCACCCGCTTCGAGCGCGAGGCGCGCGCCGCGGCCCAGCTGAAGAGCCGGCACTCGGTGCGGGTGTTCGACATCGACACCGCGCCGAACGGCATCACCTACATCGCGATGGAGCTCCTCGCGGGGGCCGAGCTGTCGGCGGAGCTCCGCCGCGGGCCCACCACCGGCGAGATCGTCGACTGGGTCGTCCAGGTGTGCGACGCGCTCCAAGAGGCGCACGACCTCGGCATCGTCCACCGCGACATCAAGCCCGAGAACGTCTTCATCGCCCGCGAGGGCGAGCGCAGGGTCGCCAAGCTCCTCGACTTCGGCATCTCCAAGGTTTTGTCGGAGAGCCCGGCGGGGACGACGGTGAACTCGAGCGTGATGGGCACGCCGGAATACATGTCCCCGGAGCAGATCCGCGCGCGCCGCGTCGATCACCGCACCGACATCTTCTCGATCGGCGTCGTGCTCTACCGCGCGCTCGCGGGGCGGCTCCCGTTCGCGGCCGAGAACGGCTTCCCCTACATCACGGCCGTCGTGGTCGACCCGCCCACGCCGCTCGAGTCGCTGCGGCCCGACCTG
>JAEUKG010001087.1 GCA_016794325.1 Myxococcales bacterium
GAGCCGCGCGCTCGCGACGCTCCTGCTCGCCCCCGAGGCGCTGCCCCGCGCCCGGGAGCTCCTCGCGGACTGGCCGGCGGCGGCCGCCGCCGATGGCCCACGACCCAAGACGTTCGCCGCGCACCTCGGCGCGATCGCGACGCACCGCGCGGCCAAACGCCTCCACACCCTGCGCTGTCCGGTGCACGTGATGACGGGCGAGAGCGACGTGCTCGTCCCGCCCCAGAACAGCGAGATCCTCGCGCGGCTGATCCCCGGGGCGACCCTCGAGCGCCTCGCCGGCACCGGCCACGCGATCACGGCCGGAGACCGCGACGTGGTGGGCCGCGCCCTCGAGCGGGTGCGCGCGCGGGCGCGCCCCGTTTGAGCTACGATCGGCTCGCGTGATCGTCGTCGCAGATCGGTTCGAGCTCGAGCGCGTCGTCGGCAGCGGCGGCATGGGCGAGGTCTACCGCGCGCGCGACCGCCTCACCGGCAAGCCGGTGGCGGTGAAGCTGCTCTACGCGTCGCTCCACGGGGACGTCGACCGGTTCCAGCGCGAGGCCACGCTCCTCTCGGAGCTGAGCCACCCTCGGATCGTGCGCTACGTCGCGCACGGCGTGCTCCCCTCGGGGCGCGCGTACCTGGCGATGGAGTGGCTCGACGGCGAAGACCTCGGCCAGCGGCTCGCCCACCACGGGCTCTCGTTGACCGACACCCTGACCCTCGGGCGGCGCGTCGCCGAGGCCCTCTCGGTCCTCCACGCGCGAGGCATCGTCCACCGCGACATCAAGCCGAGCAACGTGTTCCTCGTCGGCGGCTCCACGTCCGACATCCGGCTCCTCGACCTCGGGGTGGCCAGGCTCACGTCGGGCGCGCGGCAGGCGACGCACAGCGGCGTGATGATCGGCACCCCGGGCTACATGGCCCCCGAGCAGGCGCGCGGGCAACGCGACGTCGACGCGCGGGCCGACGTCTTCGCGCTCGGATGCGTGCTCTTCGAGTGCCTCGCCGGGCGCCCCGCGTTCGTCGGCGACAACATGCCGGCGCTCCTCGCCAAGATCCTGCTCGAGCCCACGCCGAAGCTGTCGTCGCTCGCCCCCGCCTCGCCGCCCGAGGTCGACGACCTCGTGGCGCGCATGCTCGCCAAACATCCCCTCGAGCGCCCGACCAACGGCGGCGCGGTGCTCCGGGAGCTCGAGGCGGTGTTGGCAGAGGGGGCGCCGGTCGACGCGCGCGCGAGCGTCCGCTCGCAGCGGGCGATCACCGGCGGCGAGCGCCAGCTCGTGAGCGTGGTGATGGCGCGCTCCCTCGACCTGGACCCCGCCGACGGCTTCTCCGGCGCGCCGCTCGACCAGGAGACCGCCATCGCGTCCTTCGACCTCCGGGCGCTGTCGACGTCGTTCTCGGCCGACATGGCGCTCCTGGCCGACGGATCGATGGTCTTCACCCTGACGGGCGCGCGCGGAGCGACCGAACAGGCCACCGACGCCGCGCGCTTTGCGCTATCCCTTCGTTCACACCTCCCGGGGGCCACGATCGCGCTCGCGACCGGCCTCGCCACGATCACGGGGCGGAGCGTCGTCGGCGACGTCATCGAGCGCGCCGCGACCCAGCTCGAGTCGGCGCGGGCGCGGAGCGGCGGGGCGAGCTCCGACTCGCTGCACGGCCACTCCCCCGTGTTCCTCGACGAGACCTCGGCGGGCCTCCTCGACCTGCGCTTCGACGTCGGCGGCGACGATCGCGGGCTGTTCATCCGCGGCCTCCGCGAGCGCGAGGGGCGCGCCCGCACCGTGCTCGGGCGATCGACGCCGTGCGTGGGCCGCGACCGCGAGCTCTCCGCGCTCACCTCCCTCTTCGCCGAGTGTCGCGACGAGAGCGTGGCTCGGGTCGTGGTCGTCACCGGGGCGCCCGGGGTCGGCAAGACCCGGGTGCTGTCGGAGCTCCGGACGCGGCTCGAGGCGGAGGGGGCCGCGGTGTGGGCCGGGGGCGCCGACCCCATGCGCTCGGGCGCCCCGTTCGGGCTCCTCGCGCGAGCGGTGAGGCGCGTGGCCGGGATCGAGGAGGGCGACCCCCTCGTCGTCCGCCAGCACAAGCTGCGCGCGCGCGTGGGCCGGCACCTCGCCGGCGACGCCGCCCAGCGCGTCGCCGAGTTCGTGGGAGAGATCGCGATCACGCCCTTCGACGAGCGCGCGAGCGTGGAGCTCCGCGCCGCGCGGCTCGTCCCGATCCTGATGGGCGACCAGATCCGGCGGGCGTGGGACGACTGGGTGCGCGCCGAGACCGAGAGCCAGCCGCTCGTCCTCGCGCTCGAAGACCTCCACTGGGGCGACCTCCCGAGCGTGCGGCTCGTCGACGGGGCGCTGCGCGCGAACGCCGACCGCCCCTTCTTCGTCGTCGGCCTCGCGCGGCCCGAGGTGGTCGATCTCTTCCCCCACCTCTGGGCCGAGCGCCACGCCCAGGAGATCCGCCTCGCGCCGCTGCTCAAGCGCGCGAGCGATCAGCTCGCCCGCGCGGTGCTCGGCGACGACGCGACGCCAGCGACGGTGGACGCGATCGTCCAGCGCGCCGGAGGCAACCCGTTCTTCCTCGAGGAGCTCGCTCGGGCGCGACGAGACGCCGAGAGCGCGGAGCTGCCGGGGAGCGTCGTCGCGATGCTCGAGGCGCGCATCGAGCGGCTCGACGCCCCGGCGCGCCGCGTGCTCCGCGCCGCGAGCGTCTTCGGCGAGGTGTTCTGGCGAGGCGGGGTGCGCGCGCTCGTGGGCGGCGCCATGAGCCCCTCCGACGTCGACGCGTGGCTGCAGGAGCTCGTGTCGCGCGAGGTGGTCGCGCTCCGCGATCGCTCCGCGGTCGGCCGCGACGACGAATACGGCTTCATGCACGCGCTCGTGCGCGACGTCGCCTACGCGACGCTCACCCCGGAGGACCGCGCGCTCG
>JAEUKG010000612.1 GCA_016794325.1 Myxococcales bacterium
GCCCGGGTGAACTCGTCGGCAAGGTGGCTGCGCCCGCGCGGAAGTCCCTCGATCACGTTGTTCGCGAAGACCAGGAAATCCAGCGCGAGGTGGTACACATCCAGTCGTTCGTGGTCGAGCGCCTGCATCCACTCCCCATCGGCCGCTTGCGCACCTGTTGCCTCCCTCGGGCACGGGCACGGGCACGGGCACGGGCACGGGCGAGAGGAGAGCCGGCGTTCAGGGACACGCCCTAGTCGTCGAAGAAGAAGCGCTTCACGCGGGCGGCGCCGGCGCGGAGCTTCGAGGGGTGGAGGGCGGTGATCGGCTGGCCGCCCACCCCCGAGATGCCGACGTAGAACACGCCGTCCTCGTCGGGCGAGGCCGCGCCGCGGTAGCGGTAGCGCGCGAACCACACCGGGTAACGCACGAAGTGGACCGCGCGCGTCGTCACCTCCGACTCGGTGAAGAGCCCCTGCGACGCCGACGAGGACGACGCGAGCGCGCGCGCCGCCAGCCTCTCGGCCTTGGGCTGGTCGACGTCGGCGTCGAGGATCTCCCAGCCGCCGCGGGTGCTCGGCTCGCCGTGCTCGAGCTCGGCGAGCGAGACGACGAGGGGCTTGGCGTCGCCCGGCAAGAGCGTCGACGGGTGCTTCATCTCGTAGGGGAACGCGGTGCGGGCGCAGACCATCCACGTCGCCTTGGCCTCGGTGGTCTCCGTGGTCGGGAGCGGGACGTTGCCCACCCGGATCCGACCGAGCCGGAGCGCCTGGTCGTTCCGCTGCATGTCGATGCGCCAGAAGGGGACGTAGAGCGCGAACGCCTCCTCGATGCGCGCGTTCTCCTTGGCGTCGGGCGGGCGGAACGTGCCGTCCTGGATCTCGGCGAGGATGAGCTGCTCGGCTCGCGACGCGCCGATCGACGACGGCGCGTAGTAGAGCTCGTGGGGGAGGACGGGGCTCGAGAGCGGGGGGGCGAAGCGGGCCATGTCTTTCGCGGGTGCGGTTCGGGCGCCGCCGAGGCCGCTCGCCCAGCATACGCCACGAGCGAGGAAAACCTGCCGGCGTTCACTCGACCGACTGCATCGTCGGGCATCCCTGGTACGGCGGCTTCTTCTTGCCGGACGGCGCGACCGTCGGAGGTCGCACCCCCGCGTCGCGCCCGGCGACGCGGCCGGGCGCGGCCGCGTCGCCGGCGTCTCGCGCGCCCGCGTCGAGGTCTGCCGGGGCCGGCGGCGCGCTCGCGTCGAGCGCCGGAGGCGGGGGCGGCGGGGGCGGCGGCGCGCTCGCGTCGACCGGCGGGGGGCGAGGGGGCTCGATGGGCGCGCTCACCGGCGCCGCGGGCTTGTCGCACGCCGCGATCGCCACCGACGCGAGCGCGCCCGCGAGCGCGCGGCGCCGATCGCACTTGCGCACCAGCGCCGTCGTCGGGAGCACCTCGCCCCGCGAGACGCGGAGCCGCTCGCGGAACGCGGGGTCGACCTCCTGGGCGACGAACGGATCGAGCGCGCGCGCCTCCCCGAACACCGAGCTCGCGGCCGCGCCGCAGCCGCCTCCGCAGGTGTCGCGCTCGGCGCACGGCGCGCAGAAGGCCGGCGTCACGTCCCGGTAGCCCGTGACCGCGGGCGCGACGAGCGCCTCCGCGAACGACGACGTCCGCATGTCCGGCACGAACGCCGCCGGGTGGAGGAGGCAGTGCCGCAGGCCGCCGTCAGGCCCGAGGGCGAGCTCTTGCAGCGGCGTCCCCACCGGGCACGAGCCGAAGGAGAGGTGCGGGTGCTCCTCGGGGCGCGCCACGCAGCTCGGCACCGGCAAGAGGAGCGCCACCGAGGCCTCGGCGCGGGCGCTCGCGAAGCGCTCGGCGGCGGCGAGCGCGCCGAGCACGTCCGCCCGCGACGGGAGGAGCTCGGCGACGTGGGCGGCCGAGTAGCCGGCCGGGGAGAAGCGCGAGAGCCCGATCTCGCGCACCCCCAGGGCGTGGAACACCTCGAGGGTCTCGCCGACGGCGTGCGCGTTGCGCCGCGTGACCACGATCGTGCCTGTCACCGCGACTCCCCGCGCGAGGAGGCGCCGGATCCCCTCGAGCGTGCGCTCGAAGCTCCTCGCGTCGACGAGCGCGTCGTGGAGCGCGGCGGTCGGCCCATTGAGTGTAATTTGCACTGAAATCGGACGCCGCGCGGCGAGCCGGTCGGCGATCGCGTCCGTGACGAGCGCGCCGTTGGAGACGACGTGGACCCGCGGGCCGCGCGCCTTCACCAGGTCGACGAGGTCGAACAGGTCGGGCCGGGTGAGCGGCTCGCCGCCGGAGAAGGTCACCGCGCGGAAGTCGACCTCGTCGAGCGCGCGCGACAGGAGCGACCGCAGCTCCTCGGGCGGCAGGCCGGGCGGCGACCTCACCCCGTCGCCGCGCCAGGCGTTGAAGCAGTAGCCGCAGCCCTGGTTGCACTGACCGGTGAGCTCGACGGCGAGCCCGTGGGCTCTCGGGCGGGGGCGAGGCGCTTCCATGTGCCCGCGAGCGTACCTCAGGAGCGCCGATCAGGCCCCGCGCTCGAGCTCGGCGACGATCCGCGCGTGCCGCGCCCGATCGATCGGGTAGCGGAGCGAGGCGACGGCCGCGGCGACGCTGACGCCGGCGGGGACGACGCTGTAGAGGAGGCGGAGCGCCGTCGTCACCGCCGGCGGCTGGGCCGCGTTGGCGACGAAGCCGAGCCGGGAGAGGACGAGCAGCCCGACCGCGGCCCCGCCCGCGCCCGCGAGCTTGCGCGCCACCGACCACACCCCGAGGTAGAGGCCCTCGTCACGCCGGCCTCCCGCCTGGCGCGCGCCGAGGTCGACGACGTCGCCCTGCATCGTGTTCGGGAGCGCGAGGAGTCCACCGAACGGCAGACCCGACGCGATCGTCATCACCCAGAAGAGCGACGTCTGGCCCGGCCGCACCGCGAAGGCGCTCGCCTGGGCGGCTGCGCTGAGGAGGAGCGCCGCCACGTACGCCGTCCGCTTCTCCGTCCGGCGCGCGAGCCAGAGCCAGAACGGCAGCGCGACGACGCCGGTGACGACGAAGCCCGGCAGGTACGTGTCGGCGCGATCGGCGAGGAGCACGTACCTGACGAAGAACGCGTGCAGCGTCACCGGGAGCTGGGTCGCGATGCCGCCGAGGGTGTACGAGCCGAGCACGATCCAGAACGGCCGGTTCCGCGCGACCGCGGCGAGCCGCGCGCCGAGCCCGGCCGCCGAGCGCTCTTCGGCCGTGGGGGCGGGCCGCTCCCTCGACGTGATCGCCGTCCACGCGCAGGCGACGACGACGAGGGGCGCGAAGATCGCGGCGTAGGTGGCGAGCTTCGCGCGGTCGCCGGCGGGGGTGGCGGGGAGGCGGAGCGCCCAGGCGAGCGCGGGCGGCACCACCGACAAGACCGCGGCCCCCGCGAGGGCGACCCCGTCGCGGAGCCCGAGCACCCGGGTGCGCTCGTCGTAGGTCGTGGTCATCTCGATCCCGAGCGCCTCGTAGGGCACCGTGACGCTGGTCCAGAAGAGGTCGGTGGCGAGGAGGGCGACGAGGAGGTACGCGGCCGGGTGCGCCGAGGCGAGGGAGGGCGGCGCGAGGAGCGCGAACATGGATATACCTAACGGCATAGCTCCGGCGAGCAGCCACGGGCGCCGCCGGCCGATCCGGGTGCGGGTGGCGTCGGTGAGAGCGCCGATGGCGGGATCGTTGACGGCGTCGAAGACGCGCGCCGCGAAGAGCACCGCCGCGACGCTCCCCACGTCGACGCCGACGACGTCCGTGTAGAACTCGGGCACGAGCGCGTTGATCGGGAGCTCGAGGGAGACCAAGGTGAGGCCCGTGACGACGTAGGCGACGAGCGCGTGGCGCCTGGGCCCGGGCACTAGGACCTCCGCGTGACGCGGGCGGGGACGCCGCCGCGCGGGCGCAGCGTCATTCCCGGGTCGGGCACGATCGGCGGATCGTCGATCGCGACCTCGAAGCGGCGGTGGATCTCGGCCACCAGGAGCTCCGCGAGCATGGTCGCGAGGGTCATCCCGATGCAGGTGCGAGGCCCGAGGCCGAACGGCAGGTACGAGAGCTTGGGCCGCCGCGGCGCCTCGGGCGCGAAGCGCTCGGGGTCGAAGCGCTCCGGGTCGGGCCAGATCGCGGGGTCGCGGTGGACGTTCCACACGCACAAGAGCACGATCGTCTTGGCGTCGACGTGCTCGCCCGCGACGGAGAAGCCGGCCTCGTGGCGCGGCTCGCGGGCCATCATCCACGCCGGCGGGTACGCCCGCATCGACTCGCGCACGACGCGCTGCACCGCCGGCGCGTGCGGGCCCTCGGCGTCCGCCGCCGCCACCATCGCGCGCCGGATCGCGGGGGCTCGCGCGAGCGCGACCGCGGCCCAGGCCACGGCGATCGACGCGCACTCCTGCCCGGTGAGGAGGAACGTCATGATCTCGTCGCGGAGCTCCGCCGAGTCGCGGAGGGTGCCGATGAGATCGACGAGCTCGGGCTGGCCGGCGCGGCGCGCGACCGCCTCGGCGATCGCGGCGTCGACGTAGGCGCGATCCTCGCGGAAGCGCCGGTTCTTGGGCAGGGGCAGGTCGAGGGCCCAGGGCCCGCCGGCGTTCATGAAGAAGCTCGCCCTCTGCCACATCCGCTCGAGCGCGCCGCCGAGCTCCGGCCGCTCGGCGAAGAGATCGGTGCCCACGACCCCGCGGCTCGCCACCGCGAGCGTGGCCCGGCGGATCTCGGCGTGGAGGTCGAAGGTGGCGCCCGTCGAGGCGTGGACGTCGAGGCGATCGAGGAGGTGGACCGCCTCCTCGCGCGCGATCGGCTCGAGCCCCTGGACGTGCTCGCGGGTGAAGAGCGGGCGGAGCGCCTTTCGCTTGCGGCGCCAGGTGTCGCCCTCGGCCAAGAAGAGCCCCTCGCCGACGAGCGGCTCGAGGGGCGCGTTCCCGGCGCCCTTCATCCAGCCATCCAGGTCGTTCATCAGCACCTCGGCCACCGCGTCGGCGCTCGAGACGAGGACGAGGCGCTTGGGGCCGAGCCGGAAGCGCGCGACCGGGCCCTCTTCGCGGGCGAGCCTCTCGTAGAACGCGAGGGGATCGCGGCGGAGCTCGAGCGGCTGCGTGACGAAGGCGAGCCCTCCCATGTCAGGCGGCCTCCGGCGCGCGCGCGCGCGCCTCGCGGGCGAGGCCCTCGAACGCCGAGCCCCCGAGCCCGCCCTCCCCCACGCCCCCGTGGGAGGTGCAGACGTGGGTGACGGCGAGCTCGCGCGCGCGACCGAGGAGGCGCACGACCGAGCGCGCGTTCGCCTCCGGGTCCTCGAGGGTCCACGACGGCGAGAGCGTGAACGAGTCGCCGCGGCGGACGAAGCCGTCGCCGACGACGAGGACGCGACGCACGAGGAAGGCGAGCGCCCCGGGGGTGTCGCCGGGCATGGGGATCGCGCGCACGCGCTCGGTGCCGTCGCCGACCGGGATCTCGCGCTCCGCGTCCACGCGGTCGTCGACGCGGACCGGAGGCGCGGGCACGAGCCGCCCGAAGAGCCTCACCGCGCCGTGACGGAACCCGGCGCGGCGCTCGAAGAACGCGGCGTCGGCCGCGCCGGCGTGCACGCGCGCGCGCGGGAGCAGCGCCGCGCCGCCGACGTGATCGGGGTGGGCGTGGGTGAGGAAGACGTCGGTGACGTCGTCGCGCGTCGCGTCGAGCGCCGCGAGGAGGCGATCGACCGCGCGGCCTCGGGGGTCGAGGCCGGTGTCGAAGAGCACGACGCCCCCCGAGACCCTCACCGCGTACATGTCGACGATCGCGTTCGAGATCACCCACACCCCCGAGCCGCCCACGGCGCGCGGGCGAGACGCCGCGCCGCGCCGGAGCCGGACCACGAGCGCGTACACGAACATGACCCCATAGGCGATCGCGGACCCGATCAGCCCCACGCGCGGCTCCGAAGCAACGCGTGTGCCCTCCGCGCGCGCTCGGCGGAGCGGCGCCGCGCGCCTGCAGAACGTGCGCGACACGCGCGCCGAATGCGCCTCAGAAGAGCCCCGTCGCGCCCACCATGCCGCCCCCGGGCGTGGGGGTCACGGTGGGCTGCCACGTCGACGGCTTCGCGCTCTTCGGGGCGCCGGCCTCGGTCATCGACGAGGTGAGGAGCCAACCCGCGGTGAGGCCGGCGAGCGCGCCGCCGCCGGTCAGCCCGAACGCGACGCGCTGGTCGGGGCTCCGCGCGATCGCGATGTAGAGCCCGCCCGCGGCGAGCCCGCCGGCGAGCCCCGAGAGATCGACGATGCGGACGCGGTTGATCGACGGCGCGGCGACCCCGGAGAGGAGCGCGCCGCCCGCGAAGCCGAGGTTGTAGCCGATCCCGCCGACGAGGAGCGCCGTCTCGCTGCGCCGCGGGCCGTCGGGGATGACGACGCCGGCGCCGAACCGAGAGAGGATCCCCGCCCAGAGCGTGGTCGACGCCACGAACGACACGCGCCCCGGCGTCGTGTCTATCCCTGTAGTAATAGCGCCCCCGAGGACGCCGCCCAAGGTCGCGCCGCCCCAGAGCGCGGAGGCGATCTCCGCTCCGTCCCATGGCGTCCCGCCCACGCGCTTGGCGCGGGCGTGCTGGTACGCGCTCACCCAGAGGCCCTGGCCGAGGCCCATGTAGAGGCCGGCGCTGATGCCCTGGGGCACGCCGCGCCGGAAGGGCCGGTAGTTGTCGACGAGCGCGACCGCGAGGACCGGGGCGCCGGTGAGGCCGGCGAACGGGAGCGTCGCCGTCAGCGCCTCCTCGGGCTCCGCCTGGAGCAGGTACCAGGCGCCGGTGCCCACGCCGTAGAGGAACGAGCTCGCGTACAGCAGCCACATCTCGCCCTTCGTCGCCCGCGGGCGCCCCGGCGCCCCGTAGAGGGCGAGCTTGGTGCGCTCCGAGAGCGCGGCCGCGAGCTTCGACATCTCGAGCGCGCGGTCGCGGTCGGCCTCGCTCGTGGCGGACCTCGAGAGCTCCTGGAACGCGAGGTCGGCCTCGTCGTAGTTGCCGGCGACGAGCTCCTTGCGGGCGTCGACGTAGCGCTGCCACCACGTCCCCTGGCTCGGCGCCGCCGCTCGGTCCGGGGCCGCGGGAGGTTCGGCTCCCGCCGCCCGACCGGAGGCGAGCGCGAGGCCCACCGCCGCGCCGACCGCCAACACCTTCCGCACCATGTTCCACCTCCGCGCTAGAAGCGCCATGACGTCATCCCCATCAGCGCGACCTCGCCCTTCGCCGCGCGGCCTTGCCCGACCGTTCCTTCACGTTGACGCGCTTCGGCGTCCACCCGCACGCTCCAGCCCGTCCCCGGCACCGACACTCGGCACCACCCCGAAGAGACCACGCGGCGATCGTCCACGTTGGTGAGGGTGGCCCGGGGCTTCTCGTCGAAGCCCTCGATCGTGCGCACGGTGTCGACGCGGGCGCGGCTGCCGATCTCCACCGGGCCGTACCCGAGGGTGACCCCGCCGGCCGCGGTCGCCCCGTAGCCGTGGTAGTAGGCCTTCTCGGCGAGCACGGAGGGGATGTTCACGTCGAGCCCCCGCGACGCGCGGTACGCGCCGAGCCCGTAGGAGGTGATCCCGGCGAAGTTCGCCGACACCTCGATCTCGGGGCGGATCCACGCCCGCCCCCGTCGATACGTGTATTCTCCATATATCCCGAGGGGGCTCGCGATCGAATACACGTCGACCGGGCGCCCGCCGTCGCGGTCGTAGTCGTGGGCGGAGTACTCGAACGTGGCCATGTAGCCGAAGATCGCCTCCGAGCCGCGGAGGCCGTCGTGGGCGATCGTCGGAGCGTCGTGGTAGAAGACGCCCACCGGCACCACCTTGGTGGAGAAGGTGGCGTCGGCGACGCGGCCGCCCATCCACGACAGATCGAACTGGAGGCGCGAGACGTTCCCGTCCTCGAACAGGCGCAGGCCTTGGCCCGCGGATCCGTAGCCGGGGATGTTGACGACGCGAGCGTCCAGCGCGACGCGCGGGGCGGCGTACACGGTGCGCTCCGGGCGGACGAGCCCCCGCTGCACCATCATCCGCGCCCCGGCGCCGACCTCGAAGCGGTGCCACGGCCCCCGGGTCAAGCCCAGGGGATCGTAGTCGCCGTCGCGCCGGGGCCGCCCGCCGTCGGCGAGGTCGTTGATGGCGCGCAGAGGCGCGAAGAGCGCGGCGACGACGCGGTTGGGGATCGTCGCCGAGCTGCGCGAGAAGAAGTCGCCGAGCTGCATCGTGGTCTCGCCGATGGCGAAGCCGGCGGCGGGGGTGACGATGGCGTCGTTCAGGCTCACCACCTCGCGCATCTCGGCGAAGTACTCCCAGGCGAAGGACCCGAGCGTCGAGAACGCGAACGACTCGAGCCAGGTGAGGTGGTTCGAGCGGGCGGCGGTGTAATACAGCGCGCCCGCCATCGGGTGGGCGATGTAGTTCGTGTTGAACTGGTTGCTGTCCTTGCGCCAGAGCTCGCCGGTGAGCTTGTCGTGGAACGTCGGCCAGTCGTAGCGGAGGTCCCAGAGCCGATCGCCCGGGTGCGCCGTGCCCCCGCGATCGGCGGTGTTGAGCAGGTAGTCGACGTTGCCGATGACGTTGATCGCGAGGATCTCGAAGATCGACCGGAAGTAGTGCGGGTCCTGAGGCTCCTCGTAGCGCATCGAGTCGCCCTCGGCGCGCGCGGGCCCGGCGGCGAGCACGGCCGCGGCGACGGCCGAGAGCGCGGTGAGCGCGATGGGGCGGCGCGCCATCAGAACACCCCCGAGAGGCCGGCCCAGTAGTTGGTCTC
>JAEUKG010001104.1 GCA_016794325.1 Myxococcales bacterium
AGGGTCTCGAAGGGAGACATATGCATTACGGTGTATATACATAGCCCGCCACTCTCAGCCCGTCAACCCTCCCCCCGCGCCCCCGCCCCCGCCCGCGCCCGTCCCCGTCCCCGCGCCCGCGCTCGCGCCCGAGGCCCAGCGACTCCGCGACGTTGACGGCAGCGGTCACCACGGTAGGTTCACGAGCGTGGACAAGCCGCTCTCGGGGAAGGTCGCCGTCGTCGCTGGAGCCACGCGCGGGGCCGGCCGCGGCATCGCCACCGCCCTCGGCGAGGCCGGCGCCACCGTCTACTGCACCGGGCGCAGCGTCGCCGGTCGCCCGGGGATGAAGAACCGCCCGGAGACGATCGACGAGACCGCCGCGATCGTCACGGCGCGCGGCGGCCGGGGCGTCGCCGTCCGCGTCGACCACTCCATCCCCGAGGAGGTCGCCGCCCTCTTCGAGCGCGTCGGCGAGCTCGACGTCCTCGTCAACGACATCTGGGGGTGCGAGGACCTGATCGCGTGGGGCAAGAAGCTCTGGGAGATCGAGCTCGACGATGGCCTCACCGTCATCGACCGCGCGATCAAGACGCACATCGTCACGAGCCACTACGGCCTCCCCCGAATCCGCCGAGGGGGGACCGTCTTCGAGATCACCGACGGCGACGCCTATTTCTACCGCGGGAACTTCGTCTACGATCTGGTGAAGACGGCGGTGACGCGGATGGCGTTCGGGCTCTCGCACGAGCTCGAGGGTCGCGGGGTCACCGCCCTCGCCATCACCCCCGGCTTCTTGAGGTCCGAGTGGATGCTCGACCACTTCGGCGTGACCGAGGCGAACTGGCGCGACGCAGCCGCGAAGGCCAAGGAGTTCGTCGCCTCGGAGACCCCGCTCTTCGTGGGGCGCTGCATCGCCGCGCTCGCCGCCGATCCCGACGTCGCGAAGAAGAACGGGCGCGTGTTCGCGTCCTGGGACCTCGCCGAGGAGTACGGCGTGAACGACGCCGACGGCTCGCGCCCCCACTTCGTGCGCTGGCTCCGGGAGCACATGCCGGAGGTCGCCGCGGGGTGGAGGAAGGCCGACGACGGCTTCTACGCCTACTGGGGCAAGATGCCCTACGCGACGCCGACCTGAGCGCGAGCCGGGCACGGCGAGCGCTTGACAATAGTTGACGTTTGGGTCAACTATTCGTCCATGAAACCCACACCCCCGGGATGGCCGCGGTTCTCCACCGGCCTCTGGTACGACGACCCCGCGCTGGCGATCGACTGGCTCTGCCGCGCCTTCGGCTTCGAGGTGCAGCTCAAGGTCGAGGGCGAAGGCGGGCGAATCGAGCACTCCGAGCTCGTCTTCGGCGGCGGCCTGATCATGGTCGGCGGCGAGAAGCCCGAGCGGATGCCGTTCGCGAAGCCGCCGTCGAAGGCCGGCGGCGCGAACACGCAGAACGTCATGGTCTTCGTCGACGACGTCGAGGCCCACTGCGCGCGGGCGCGCGCCGCGGGCGCGGTCGTCACGAGGGAGCCCGAGACCCACGACTACGGCGACGACTACTGGGTCGACCGGACCTACGAGTGCCGCGACGTGGGCGGACACCACTGGTGGTTCACCCAGCGGCTCCGCACCGGCGGCGAGGACGCGTGAGCCCGGCGGTGCTCGACCGCGCCTTCGCCGCGCTCGCCGACCCCACCCGGCGCGCGGCGGTCGACGCGCTGCGGCGGGGCCCCCGCCGCGCCGGGGACGTCGCGCGCGAGCTCGGCTCTACGCCCGCGGGGCTCAGCCGGCACCTGCGCGTCCTGCGCGAGAGCGGGCTCGTGGCCGAGGAGGCCCTCGAGGGCGACGCTCGGGTGCGGGTCCTGCGCCTCGAGCGCGAGCCGTTCGACGCGCTCCGGAGCTGGGTGGAGGACGTGGAGGCGTTCTGGGGCGATCAGCTCGCCTCGTTCAAGGACCACGCGGAGAAGACGCGCGGCAAGCGAGGTCGGCGTTGACCGCCGGCGGCGACTCCGCCGCGGCGACCGTCTTCGTCGCGGTGTCGGTGGAGGACGCGTTCGAGGTGTTCACCGCCGAGATCGACCGGTGGTGGCGCCGCGGGCGGAGGTTCCGCGTCGCGGGGGCCAAGGTCGGCGCCCTCACCTTCGAGCCTCGCCTCGGGGGCCGCCTCTTCGAGACGGTGGAGCTCTCCGACGGCGAGCGGACCTTCGTGGTCGGCACGGTCACGGCGTGGGAGCCGCCGCGGCGCATCGCGCTCGAGTGGCGGAACGTCAACTTCGCGCCCCGCGAGAAGACGGCGGTGGAGGTCACGTTCACGCCGAGCGGTGACGGCACGATGGTGCGGGTGGAGCACCGCGGATGGGCCGCGCTCCCCGACGGTCACCCTGCGCGTCACGGGCTCGTGGGCGCGCCCTTCGCGCGGATGATCGGCATGTGGTGGGGCGATCTCCTGAGCGCGCTCCGCGAGCACGTGGCGTCGAGCCGCTCGCCGAGCTGACGACGCGCGGCCTCGAGCCGTCGGCAGCGACGGGCCGCGGCGCTCTCGGGCGGAGGGCTCGACCGAGAGCGTCGCGGCGGCGAGAAGCCCGAGGGTCGACGTCCGGAAACCGCCAGCGGGTCGCGCCCCCCTTTGGTAGGTTCCGATGCGTGGCCAGCCTCGATCCGCGCGCGTGTTACCGGGCTCTGCAGGCGAGGGACCCGCGGTTCGACGGCCGCATCTTCGTCGCGGTGCGGACCACGGGCATCTACTGTCGCCCCGTCTGCCCCGCGAGCCCGGCGCGCTTCGAGAACTGCCGCTTCTTCCCCTCCGCGGCCGCGGCGCAGGACGCGGGCTTCCGGCCGTGCCTGCGGTGCCGCCCCGAGACGACGTACGAGCTCGGCGCCTGGCGCGGCACGTCGAACACGGTCGCCCGAGCGCTGACGCTCATCACCGAGGGGGCGCTCGACGAGGACGAGGGCAACGTCGAGGCCCTGGCCGAGCGCGTCGGCGTCGGCGAGCGCCAGCTCCGCAGGCTCTTCCAGCGGCACCTCGGCGCGTCGCCGGTCGCGGTCGCGACCACGCGCCGCGTGCTCTTCGCGAAGCACCTCCTCCACGAGACGCGCCTGCCGATGACCGAGGTCGCCGCCGCCGCCGGCTTCGGCAGCGTGCGACGCTTCAACGAGGCGTTCCGGGATCTCTTCGGCTGCTCTCCCACCTCGCTGCGCCGCGGCGCCGCCTCGTCGCTGCCGCCGGGGAGCGCCGCCCACGCCGGCGTGACCGTGCTCCTCCGCTATCGACCGCCCTACGACTGGGCGGCGATGCTCGCGCACCTCTCCGCGCGCGCGATCCGCGACGTCGAGCGCGTCCGCGACGGCCGCTGGTCGCGCGTCGTGGTCGAGGGCAGCGCCGTCGGCGCGGTCGAGGTGCGCCCGGCTCCGAAGGACCACGCCCTCGTCGCGACGATCCGCTTCCCCGAGGTCGCGCTGCTGCCGAAGATCGTGGCGCGCGTTCGCCGCCTCTTCGATCTCGACACGGAGATCGACGCCATCGAGGCGCACTTGAAGCGCGATCCGCGGCTCCGCCCGCTCGTCGCCGCGCGCCCGGGGCTGCGGGTGCCGGGCGCGTGGGACGGCTTCGAGCTCGCGGTGCGCGCCGTGCTCGGCCAGCAGGTGAGCGTCGCCGCGGCGAGGCGGCTCCTCGGCGAGCTCGTCGCGCTCGCCGGCGCCGAGGCCGCCACCGGCGATCCCGAGCTCGCGCGCGCCTTCCCCACCCCGGCCGCGGTCGCCGCCGCCGCGCCACGGCTGCGGATACCGGCCGCGCGAAAGCGCGCGCTCGTCGCGGTGAGCGAGGCGACCGTCGCCGATCCGGCGCTCTTCCGCGCGCGAGGCACGGTCGAAGACACGGTGGCGAAGCTCACCGCCGTCCGCGGCGTCGGCGACTGGACGGCGCACTACGTCGCCCTGCGGGCCGCGCGCGAGCCCGACGCGTTCCCGAGCACCGACGCCGCGCTCGTCCGCGCGGCCGCCGCGCTCGGGCACGCGCGCGACGCCGAAGAGCTGGTCCTTCGCGCCGAGTCCTGGCGCCCCTGGCGCGGCTACGCGGCCCAGCACCTGTGGGCCGCCGACGCCGAGTCCCCTGCCCGAACGAGGAAGACGAGCCCATGAACCCCCGTACGCCCCGCTACGTCGATTTCGTCTCCACCCCCCTCGGCCGCTTCGCCCTCCTCGTCGACGGCGACGGGCGCCTCTGCGCGTCGGGCTTCGCCGACGGGCACGCGCGCATGGAGCGCGAGCTCGCCGACGGCGCGCTCGACCCGCAGCCCGCCCCTCCCGGCGTGAGCGGCGCCGTCGTCCGCTATTTCGCCGGCGACCTCGGCGCCTTGCGCGGGATCCCGCTCGCGCTCAGGGGCACGCCGTTCCAGCTCGCGGTGTGGCGCGCGCTCGCGGACATCCCCTGCGGCGAGACGCGGAGCTACGCCGAGGTGGCGCGCGCGATCGGGCGCCCCGCGGCGGTGCGGGCGGTGGGCCTCGCGAACGGGGCGAACCCGCTCGCCCTCGTCTTGCCGTGCCACCGCGTGATCGGCTCCGACGGATCGCTCACCGGATACGGCGGCGGCGTCGAGCGCAAGCGCTGGCTCCTGTCGCACGAGCGGAGCGACGCCGGTTCGCGCGCGAGCGAGCGCGGAGGCGCGTGCGCGGCTTCGTCGTAGCCCGCCCTGCGAGCGCGCGCGGGCCTGCCGACCGGGCCGCCGCGCGCTCCGCGAGCCGCCGCGGCGTCGAAGGCGGGCGGACGCGGCGGCGCGGCGCGCGGGATCGACGCGAACGGAGGCGGCGGCGTTGAAGAAAAAAGACGCTCGCTCGTCCCCGCTTGCATTCTGCACGCGATGATTCGCAAGCGCGCGTATGGACGAGGGAATCGACGAAGTTTGCGGGCGAGGGAAGCGGAAAATGGCGCCCACGTAGGAATGGCTACCGGTCGATGTCGCCGGCCCTTCAACCGCTCCTACGAGGTCTCATCCCATGCTCTCCGCTCGCCGCGTCCGCTCGCTCTTCGTCGCCGCCCCCGCCATCGTGCTCTTCGCCGGGATCGTGGCCTCGACCGCCGCATGCTCGGGCGCCGGCGACTCGGGCATCGCGAGCTCGGCGTCCTCGTCGAAGGGGCTCCCGTGCTGCCACCAGGGCTACATCTACCAGTGCGCGAGCGACGCCGCGCTCAACCGCTGCGCCGACACCGCCGCCGACGACACGACCGACTGCACCAAGACGTCGACGACCTGCGGCGGCGCGAGCTCCGGCGGCTCGTCGTCGGGCTCGAGCGGCGCGTCGTCGAGCTCGGGCGGGTCGTCGTCGGGCTCGAGCGGCGCGTCGTCGAGCTCGTCGTCGAGCTCGTCGGGCGGGGCGGCCGCCAAGAAGAAGACCGGCGACAAGTGCGTCGCCGAGAGCGAGTGCCAGGGTGACCTCTGCCTGGTGTACGGCGCCGGCTCGGCCGGCTTCTGCTCGAACGCGTGCGCTACCAGCACCGACTGCCCGTCGAAGTTCCGCTGCGAGCTCGCCGACAAGCTCGGCTCCAAGGTGTGCGTCCCCCAAGGTGAGAAGCTGATCGGCGAGACCTGCTCGTACAACATGGACTGCGCGAGCAACCTCTGCCTCACGGTCGGCGGCGCCGCGCTCGGCTATTGCACCGGCCAGTGCAACGTCCCGGCCGACTGCCCGGCGACCTGGACCTGCTCGGCCGTGAGCGGCGCGTCCGGCAAGTTCTGCAAGCGCCCCTGAGCCGCGGGTCGGAGGTCGACTTCCGCCCCTCGGCCTGCCGGGCTCGAGGGGCGCGCGAGCGCTGACCGCGCTCACCCGATGGAGCGCGGCGAGGTCTCCGTCAGCCACCCGAGCACCTCGTCGACGAGCGCATCGGGCCGCTCGAGCGTCGGTACGTGCCCGGCGTCGAGGCAGACCCTCGCCTTCGGCTCCCTCGCGGCCGCGAAGAGCGCGTCGGTCTGCTGCGCGGGCTGGAGGCGATCGCGGGTGCCCTGGACCAAGAGGAGCGGCCTTCCGAGCTTCGCCACCTCGCGCGCGCCGTCCCAGTCCAAGAGCGCCCGGTACGCCGCGGCCGACAGGCGCCGCGCGCGACGAATCGCCGGATCGCCCGCGATGCGCTCGACCAGCCGCGGGTCGTCGATCAGATCTGCGTAGGAGTAGAAGTGGTCCACGCTAACCCGAAGCGGATAGGCGCGCGACACGACCTCGGCGAG
>JAEUKG010001131.1 GCA_016794325.1 Myxococcales bacterium
TGCTCCGAGCGCGTGCGCCTCTTCGCCACCGGGACGCAGTGCGACCGCATCGCGAGCTGCGTCGACGCGCTCCTCGTACCCGAGATCCCCACCGCGCTGGTGTGGCTCGGCCGGGTGCACGTGAACGACCCCGTCTTCACCGCGCTGTCGATGGCGGCGACGCGGATCGTGATCGACAGCGAATACACGACCCTCGCGAGCCTCCTGCACCTCGGGAGCTGGGCGCGCTCCCAGCAGGGCGGCGGCGCCGCCATCGCCGACCTCGCGTGGACGCGCCTCGCGCCCTGGCAGGAGCTCTTCGCGCGGTTCTTCGACGAGCCTCGCCTCCACGGCCACGCCGATCGCGTGGTGAAGCTGAGCTTCAAGCAAGCCTCCGAGCCCGGCGCCCGGCTCGGCTCCGAGGGCGCGCTCCTGCTCGGGTGGATCGCGACGCGCCTCGGGTGGAAGACGGCGCGCCTCGGCGGCGCGCTCCGCTTCCAGCGGCCCGATGGCAAGAACGTCCTCGTCGAGCTCGGCTCCGTGCCGCGCCCGGCCGGGGTCGCGCCCGCCGCGCTCGCCAGCGTCCGGGTGGAGGCGGAGGTCGACGGCCTCTTGGTCCGCGGGACGATGGAGCGAAACCTCGGGAGCGGATCGTCCGACGCGACCGCCGACGCCGATGTAGTGAAATGGACGCTGTCGGTCGGCGACGCGCCGGCGATCGAGCAATCGGTCCGGTTCGGCGCGAACAAAGGCGCGAAATGGCTGGAGCGGACGCTCCACCGTCCGGCGCGCGATCCGGCGCTGATCGACTCGGTGGCCTTCGCCGAAGAAGTCGTCGAAGATGGAGTCGTCGTCGGATGAGCACCAAGATCGTCCCCGGGAGTTTGATCGCCACCCAGACCGCCGAGGCCGTCGCCAAGGAGGCGACGACGCGCATCTCGCGCTACCTGCGCGAGGGCGTGACCGATCGCGGCGGCGCGACGATCGCGCTGTCGGGCGGCTCGACGCCGAAGGCGACGTACGAGCTCCTCGCCAAGGAGCCCATCGACTGGACCAAGGTGCAGTTCTTCTTCGTCGACGAGCGCGCGGTGCCGCCCGACCACGAGCGGAGCAACTTCCGGCTCGCGAAGAGCGCGTGGCTCGACCCCGCGAAGGTCCCGGAGAAGAACGTGTTCCGGATGCCGGCCGACGAGGCCGACGCCGCGGCCGCCGCGAAGCGCTACGAGGACCTCGTCCGCGCGAACGTGCGCCTCAAGAAGGACGGGCTGCCCAACATCGACGTCGTCGTCCTGGGCATCGGGGACGACGGGCACACGGCCTCGCTCTTCCCGAAGCGCCCCGAGGTGGACGTGACCGACAGGCTCGTCGTCGCGGTGCCCGCCGAGGGCGACCGCGAGGCGCGCTTGACGATGACCGCGCCCTTGCTCGAGCACGCGCGCGCGAGCGTCATCCTCGCGGTCGGCAAGAGCAAGCACCTGCCCCTCGAGAAGGTGTGGCAGGTGACGGGCACGACCGCCGAGACGCCGGCGCGCATCGTCCGGAGCTTCAAGGGCTCCGTGACGTGGGTGATCGACCGCGCGGCCGGCGGGATGTAGTCCCGCCGATCGGCGATCGATCTCCGGCCGGCGACGCGCGCCTCGCCCCGCTCAGCCGAGCCAGGCGCTGATCTTCGCGGTCACGGCGTCGGTCGTGAGGCCGAACTTCTCGCCGAGCACCTTGTCGGGAGCGCTCGCGCCGAAGCGATCGATGCCGATGCAGAGGCCCGACTCCCCCACCACCCCGCGCCAGGGATCGGTGCGGCCGGCCTCGATCGACACGCGGCGCACCCCCGGCGGGAGAACGCGCTTCTTGTAGGCCTCGTCCTGCTCGGCGAAGACCTCGAGCGAGAGGGCGGACACCACGCGGACCTTCTTGCCGGCGGCCTCGAGCTTGGCCCGCGCCCCGACCGCGAGCTGGACCTCGCTGCCGGTCGCGACGATGACGAGGTCGGGCTTTCCGCCGCTCGCCTCCTGCGCGACGTACGCGCCCTTGAGGACGTCCGCCGGATCGAAGCCGGCGTCGCGAGGCACGGTGGGCACCTTCTGGCGCGTGAGCGAGAACGCGGTCGGGCCGTGCTTGCGCCCGAGCGCGATCGCCCAGGCGGCGGCGGTCTCGAGCCCGTCGGCGGGGCGCACCACCGCGAGGTTCGGGATGAGCCGCAGGCTCGCGAGCTGCTCGATCGGCTGGTGGGTCGGGCCGTCTTCGCCGAGGAAGATCGAGTCGTGGGTGAAGATCCAGAGGCACTGGAGCTCGCAGAGCGCCGACAGGCGGACGCTCGGGCGCATGTAGTCGCTGAAGATGAGGAAGGTCGCGCCGTAGGGCACGATGCCGCCGGTCAGCGCCATGCCGTTGCACACCGAGCCCATCCCGTGCTCGCGGATGCCGAAGTGGAGGTTCCTCCCGTCGAACGCGCCCTGCTTCACGCTCCCGCTCTTCTTGATGAGCGTCTTGGTCGAGGGCGCGAGGTCGGCGGAGCCGCCGATGAGCGAAGGCACGAGCTCCGCGACCTTCTGCTGGATGACGTTGGACGTGTTGCGCGTGGCGTCGTCCTTCTCCGGGATCGCCTTCTGCAGCTGCGCGTAGAGGTCGGCGGGGACGTCGCGCGCCTCGAACGCGTCGAGGGCGTCGGCGGCCTCGGGGTTCGCGTCGCACCAGGCGGCGAAGTGCTCGCTCCAGGCCGCGTGGTCCTTCTCGAGCTCGGCGGCGCGCGCCTGGAAGAGCGCGTAGACCTCGGCGGGGACGTGGAAGTGCTTGTCGGGGTCGAAGCCCATCGCCTTCTTGGTCGCGGCGATCTCGTCCTTGCCGAGCGGGGCGCCGTGCGCCTCGGAGGTGTCGTGGGCGTTCGGCGCGCCGTGGGCGATGTGGGTGCGGGCGACGATGAACGACGGCCGCTCCTTCTGCGCGAGCGCCTTGTCGATCGCCCCGCGGATGGCCGCGTGGTCGTGACCGTCGATGCGCTGGACGAACCACCCGTAGGCCTCGTAGCGCTTGCCCACGTCCTCGCTGAACGCGAGATCGGTCTCGCCCTCGATGGTGATCTTGTTGTCGTCGTAGAAGAGCACGATGTTCGAGAGGCCGAGGTGGCCGGCGATGCTCGACGCCTCGGCGGCCACGCCCTCCATCACGTCGCCGTCGGAGCAGATGCCGAAGACGCGAGCGCCGTCGAAGACGCCCGGGAACCGAGCCGCCTTGAGCTTGAGGCCGAGCGCCATGCCGACGACGTTGCCCACGCCCTGACCGAGCGGGCCGGTGGTCGTCTCCACGCCGGGGGTCATGTGGGCCTCGGGGTGGCCCGGGGTCTTGCTCTCCCACTGGCGGAACCGCTGGAGCTCCGACATCGGCAGGTCGTATCCCGACAGGTGCAGCATCGAGTAGATGAGCATCGACGCGTGGCCGGCCGACAGGACGAAGCGGTCGCGCGCGATCCACTTCGGATCCTTGGGGTCGTGCCGCATCGTCCGCGCGAAGAGCTCGAAGGCGATGCTCGACAGGCCCATCGGCGTCCCGGGGTGCCCGCTCTGGGCCTTCTCGACGCCGTCCATGGCGAGGCCCTTGATGGTGTTCACGCAGAGCTGGATGGTCTTTTCATCGAAACTGGGCGACATGTTCGCTCCTTCGGCGGTCGATTCTCGCTGGGCGCGTGAGAGAGACTGCGGGTTCAGCGGATGAGGCTCGCGGCATGGTACGCGCTCCCCGCGAGGCCGGCCCGAGAATCCGAATGGATCACGACCGGCGTGCGCTCGAGGAGGGGGCGCATGCGCCCCTTCGCCAGAAAGCTCCGTACGAACGCGGACTTGGCGAGGTCGGGGGCGAGGTGCCCGGAGAGCCCGCCGCAGACGAACACGCCGCCGGTCGCGAGCGACTTGAGCGCGAGGTTTCCGGCCTCGGCGCCGTAGAGGCTCATGAAGAGATCGAGCGCGGCGCGCGCGGGCCCGCGCTTGCTCGCGCGGGCGAGCTCGACGACGGCGACGTTGGGATCGGCGGCGGCCGCGACGCGCGCGCGCTCGGACGCGGGCGCCTTGACCTTCATGACGTCGGCGAAGAACGCGTAGAGCACGTGGAGCGTGGAGCCCGAGCACACGCGCTCGTAGCTCACCCGCTCGTGGGCGCGCTGCATGTACCGGAGGAGCTCGATCTCGGTCTCGTCGCGGGGCGCGAAGTCGACGTGGGAGCCCTCGGTGGCCTGGGGGACGTAGCGCGCGCCGTCCCACACGAGGACGGCCTCGCCGAGCCCGGTGCCGGCGGCGATGACAGCCATGGTCGCCCCGCGCCGGCGCGGCTT
>JAEUKG010001132.1 GCA_016794325.1 Myxococcales bacterium
CGTCGCGATCGGCGATCGCCTCGCGCGCAGCGTGCCCCACTTCCTCCCGAGCTTCTGGGAGGAGGCGGGGCGGGCGTTCCTCGCCGAGGACTCGACGTCGTTCGCGGCTCAGGCCTTCGAGAAGGCGCGCACCACCGAGAAGGAGCACGGGCTCCCCGTCGCCGAGGAGACGCGGGGCGCGGTGTTCCTCGAGTTCGCGCTCGCGGGCGCGGTCGCGGCCAAGACCCTCTCGGCGTACGCGAAGGTGCTCGAGAAGAGCTACGGCGCGAAGGACGCCTACCCGCGCTTCTTCGAGCTCGCGCGGCGCCGCACCCTCGGGGGCATGCCGCCGTGGTCGGGGATGTCGAAGGACCTGCGCGCGCTCGCCAAGGCCGCCAAGCTCGACGAGGGCGCCGAGGACGAGCGCTTCCTCGCCGAGACGCTCGACGCGCCGGCGCTCGCGCTCGCGCCCGCGGAGCTCTGGTCGTCGTACGACGAGGCGCTCGTCCGGCTCGCCAAGCGCGATCCGGCCAAGCGCGACCGCCTGCGCCACGTCTTCCCCAAGCCGCCGCGCGGCGGCGACGAGCAGAAGGCGGCGTGGCTCGGCATCCTCGAACGCGCGGGAGCGCTCGACGCGGTGATCCAGACGAGCGGCGACGAGGCGAAGCGCGAGGCCCACGGCATGGCCGCGGAGTGGCTCGGCAAGGCGCTCGCGTGGGCGCCGCTCCACCCGGCGGTGGCCGCGCTCGTCCCCCGCATGGCCGAGCGCCTGAAGAGCGAGGGCATCGCGGTGCAGCTCGCCCAGGGCAACAAGTGGCACTCGCTCCTCAACCTCGACGCCTGCGAGCACGCCCTCGCGCTCGGCGTGCCCGTCGACGCGCCGCTCCCCAACGCGCGCTTCGTCCTCGACAAGCCGTTCACCGTCGATCCGGTGCACGTCGCGGCCGACCCCCGCTTCGCGAAGCTGCTCGAGGCCGCGGTCGGCGCCCAGATGGGGCAGGCCGAGTTCGAGGCGGCCGCCAAGGGCAAGCGGGGCTTCGTCGCCGCGCGGCGGGCGTGGGTCGAGGCGCGCATCGCCGAGGCGTCGAAGGGCTCGCTCGTCACCTTCGTCACCGGCCTCACCCAGATCGAGCAGCGCACGAGCGCCGCGACGTTCGCCGAGTTCCCGGAGCTCAAGGAGACGTTCCTCCGGCTCGACGTCGCCAAGGGGCTCGCGTGCCAGCTCCGCGGCGGTCACGTCACCGAGCTCACCTGGCCCGCGTTCGAGCAGGCGATCGCCGACCTCGGCGGGAAGCCGACCAGCGGCGGGTTCTTCCCCTATCCCGTCCTGTATACGTCGGCGAAGGCCGTCGTCCTCGGCGCCCGGGGGCGCCTCCTCGAGCACGACCTCCGCGTCCCCCAGGGGGCGAACCTGCGCGAGGTGTTCTTCGTCCCCGACTCGGCGGCGGGCGACACCGGCCAGCTCCTCGTCGCCTATTGGGACGCGAAGGCGAGCAAGATGGTCGCGTACTGGAGCGGCGCGCCGGGCGACGTCTTCGACTGGGAGGCGGAGGGCTACTACGGGAGCGCGGTCGCTCGGGTGCCGGGCGGCCCGGGGATCTCGTTCGGCGGGCGCGCGTTCGTCGTCGGCGACACACGGGTCCAGCGAGGGCGGCCGCCGGTGAGCGACGGCGCGAAGGTGTGGATCGTGGAGCAGACGGACTACCAGCAGCCGCAGCGCCTCCGCGAGATCGACCCGAAGACGGGGGACAAGGGCGCGTTCTCGTTCCCGGCGGCGATGGCGGGGTTCGAGGGGGTGCACCTGACAGGGTGCACTCTGCAAGCGCTCCCTCCGGGGGTCGTCGCGTCGCCGCTCGGCTCGAAGGGCGGGGCGTGCGGCGGCTTCACGTTCCGCGACGCGGCCACGGGGACGCACACCTACGTCGGCGCCGACGGGCGCCGCTGGGAGAAGGTGACCGGGCCCTACGAGCACCCGCCGACGGGGCTCGTCACGATGCCAGGCGACGCGAGGCCCCGCGCCGTTCGCGATCAGTCGTACTGGGCGCGCGTCGCGGTGCACCTCGCCGATCCCGACGGCTGGGCGCTCGGCGCCGTCGGTGAGGGCGCGTGGACGTTCGCCGGGTGGCCGGCGGCGCCGCCGTCGTCGCTGTGGCACTTCGCCGCCACGCGCGACGAGGCCGGGAGCGCCGCGCTGCGCGCGACGTCCGACGAGCTCGCGCGGTCGCTCCTCGATCGGGCGCGCCCCGCGGCCGCGTCGGGCGCGACCAAGCTCGAGGAGGCCGAGCGCGCGGTGGCCGAGCTCGTCTCCGCGATCACCGACCCCAAGCTCCGCGGCGCCGTCGCGGCCGTCGTCCACGAGGCGGCGGTCGTGTCGCACTGGTACGACCGCGTGGTGAAGAGCCACGTGGAGGCGACGCCGCAGGCGGCCGTCGAGCTCGACGCGGTCGACGACGGCGAGGTCCGCGACGCGCTCGGCCGCCTCGTGCCGGCGACGTGGGAGCGCGGCAGCGTGTCGCGCGCCCTCGCCGCGGTCTCGGAGTGGCTCGACGGCGGCAAGCTCGCCGAGCTGCCGATGTCGGGGATCCACTGGGAGCACCTCCTCGGGCGCGTCCGGAGCCTCGCCACCTTCGCGATCTCGCCGGGCGCCACCGAGGCGCAGCGCCGGACCGCCGCGCGGCTCCTCGGCGCGTGGCAGCGGACGACGTTCGCGCGCGATCCGGCGGCGATCCGCTTCGGCGAAGGGACGATGACCGACGCCTCGCCGTTCATGCGCAAGGACGCCGACCGCGTCGTCGGCCAGTGGGTGAGCGAGAGCGGCGCGAGCCGGTA
>JAEUKG010001137.1 GCA_016794325.1 Myxococcales bacterium
GGTCGCGATCGCCACCGGCCCGAGCCGAGCGCTAGGATTCACCATACCTGCGGGAGGAGAACGGACCATGACACCCGAAGAGCGCGCCGAGCGGTGGGACGAGCACAAGTCGCGGCTGATGGAGCAGAGCCTCGGCCAGGAGCACGACATGGTGCTTCACGCGATCATCCCCTACGCCGTGGGCGGGGCCCTCGATCTCTACTACTACCCCAACGGACGGCCTGGCGTCGGGATCGCCACCAAGGAGCTCACCGAGCTTCCGAACGAGGGCGCGTCGAACCGCGTCTTTCGCTCGTACGAGCTCGTGATGTTCACCCGGAGGCCGCTCGACATGGACGCGGTGCAGAAGCCCGCGACGCCGTTCGGGCGCACGCACGCGCGGATGAGCCGCCTCTTGAACATGATCGCCCGCTACAGCGCCGACGCCTCGCTCAACCCGAACGAGACGTGCGAGTTCCCTGCGGACTTCCCGGACGTCGGGGGCGCGTGCCTGATCTTCGACGGCTTCGCGTGCCACACCGACGACGTGGTCGATCGGTTCGGGCTCCTCCTGCTCCTCGAGGTGTTCCGCTCCGAGATGGAGTACGCGCGCTCCCACGGCGGCGGCGCCCTCCTCGCCAAGCTCAAGGAGGCGGGGCACTATCCGTACTCGGATATGGATCGACGGCCGGTCGTCTGACCGTCGGCGCGCCGGCCGCCACGGCAGGATCAGGCGTGGGGTCCGGCGCGGCGCGATCGGACAAAACGTCGGGCGCTCGCGGCAAAGCGGCGTGGGCGGCCCAGCCTCACCATGAGGGCTGGGCGAACGGCGCCCCAGGAAAGGAAGAAGGATCATGGTGTCGAAAGGTGCGCGCGGCGTGGATCGTCTCGGGGTGGGGGCGCGCGCGTCGTCCGAACGGGTGACGGCCTGCCCTGCGACCGCGGCGGGCGGGCGTCGTCTTCCACGTGCGGCGCGCGGCGTCGCTGGAGGAGGAAACCCAATGCGTGGAGTGGTGGCGGTGCTCGCGATGGTGTCGTGTCTGTCGGCGATGGCGTGCGTGGGGGTCGACCCGACGCCGGGCCCCACGGGCTCGTCGGGGTCGACGGGCTCCGGCCCTGGCGGCGCCGAACGAGGCTCGGGGACGCCCTCGGCGAGCGGCGGCGTCGCCGGGACGCCCTGCCCCGGCAAGGGCATCAAGGTCCTCGGGACGTGCAACGCGGCGAAGGGCGAATACGTGGCCCTCGAGGGCGCGGACCGCGACGCGATCGCGAACGAGATGTGGACGGTGATGACGAACGCGCAGTGCTGGTTCAAGGACGGCTCGAGCCAGCAGTACGTCTTCTACGGCCAGCTCCAGTACACGTTCTGGGGCCAGGTCTCCGACAGCAAGTCCGGCGGCACCCTCGGCGTCGAGTCGGTGGGCCGCTTCGAGGACAAAAACGCGGCGGTGGTGTGGATCCGCGACGAGCCGTGGCTCCTCGTCGTGCTCGACGGGCAGCGGCTCACGCTGGGCAAATACATCAACGGCGCGCCCTACATCGAGCTCTACGTCGCCCACAACGAGGGCCGCTGCACGTGACGGGGGGCGGCTCCGCGCGCGCGAAGGCCTCTAGCGGGCGGGCCGCGGGAGCTCCGGCAGCGCGAGGCGCGAGGTCACCGCCGCCGCGAGGGCGGCCATCACCGCGCCGACCGCGATCGCGCGCGCCATCCCGACCGTGTCTGCGAGGGCGCCTCCGGTGGCCGCGCCCACCACCCACGCGCCGATGAAGGCGAGCCCGTAGACGGCCATCACCCGCGACTTCAGCGCGTCGGGCGCGCTCGTCTGGAGGAGCGCGGCGAGGGTCGAGAAGCTCGACACCCACCCGAGGCCCGCCACGAAGAACGCGACGCACGCCGAGCGGAGCGACGTCGTCTGGCTCATCGCGAGGGTGGCGGCCGCGAAGAGCGCCATCGCGCACGCCACGAGCACCCGCGCCGGGAGCCGCGCGCGCAGGCGGGGCAGGGCGAGCGCCCCCGTGATCGCCCCGCCGCCGAGCGCGGCGAGGAGGCTCCCGTAGCCGCGCGCGCCGGCGTCGAGCGTGACGCGCGCGAACATCGGCAGGATCGCGGAGGTGCTCGCGGCCGGCGGCGCGAACACCGAGACCGCGACGACGCACGCCCGCAGCGGGCGCGACCGGAGCGTGTGCCGAATCGCGGTCGCGAGCGCCGCGAACGCGCCCTCGCGCGTGCCGTCGCCGCGCGCGCGCTCCGAGGCGGCGCGGATGGCCTCGACCTTCCACAGCACGACCACCACCCCGAGGAAGCTCGCCGCGTTCACGAAGAACGACGCGGCGGGTCCGCGCCACGCGAGCACGACGCCGCCGATCGCCGGGCCCACCGCGCGGGCGACGTTGAACGACACCGCGCCGATGGTCACCGCCTCGGGCATGCGCGACTTCGGCACGAGCTCGGGCACGAGCGACTGCCACGGCGGGGCGCCGATGGCGGTGCCGACGCCGAGCCCGAACGACGCCGCGAGGAGCACGCCCGGCGTGATCTTGCCGAGCGCGGCGAGCACGCCGAGGGCGAACGCCACCGCACCCTGGGCGAGCTGGGCGACGATGAGGATGCGGCGCCGGTCGTAGCGATCGGCCATGACGCCCGCGGGGAGCATCAGCAACATGACCGGAAGCGTGTAGAGTGCAGCCAATCCGGCGACCGGCTTCGCCCGGTGGGTGAGCTCCACCATCAGCCACGCCTGGGCGACCTCCTGCACGAAGGAGCCGAGGTACGAGACGGTGGCGGCGAGGATCAGGGTGCGGAACGGCGCGTACGTGAGGGCGTGCCGCGTTGGCGCTTCGCTCGAGCTCTCGGCTCCCGCGCTCCCGTCCATCGACGGGAGTCTAGGGTCAGGCGACCCAGCGAGCCAGGACGACGGTGATGTTGTCGGGCCCGCCGTTCTCGTTGGCGCGCTCGATGAGCTTGGAGGCGGCGGCCTTGAGGTCGCGGGTCGACGAGACGATCTCGAGCAGCTCCTCGTCCGTCACCGGGCCCGAGAGCCCGTCGGAGCAGAGGACGTAGACGTCGTTCTCGCGCGGCTGCTCGTGGCAGGTGTCGACCTTGACGGTGTCCTTCATGCCGAGGGCGCGCACGATGACGTTCTTGTGCGGGAAGTTCGCGATCTCCTCAGGGGTGAGGCGACGCATCTTGATGTAGTCGTTGAGCAGCGAGTGGTCCTCGGTGAGCTGCTCGATCTTCCCGTCGCGCACGCGGTAGCCGCGCGAGTCGCCGACGTGGGCGATGTACACGCCGTCCTCGACGGCGAAGAGCGTGACGATGGTGGTGCCCATCCCGCGCTGGCGCGCCTCGCGCTGGGCGGCGTCGTAGATGCGGAGGTTCGCGAGCTTGATGCCGGTGATGAGCCGGTTCTCCTCGTAGCCCTTGGAGCGGTCCATCTTGTAGGGCCACGTGCGCTCCGGGTCTTCGGCCGTCGCCTGGAAGAACTCGCGCAGGGCGTCGACCGCCATCTTGCTCGCGACCTCGCCCGAGGCATGGCCACCCATGCCGTCTGCAACCACGTAGAGGCCGCTCTCCTCGAAGATCGAGAAGTTGTCCTCGTTGTGGGTGCGCTTCATTCCGACGTTGGTCTCGCCGGCGACTTCGATCCGCAAGGGACGTCCCACGCCCGTATCCTCCCAGCGGGTGCGCTGGGCTGTCAACTGCGTCACTTCGGGTCGGGCGGGGGCCGGAGGGTGATTCCAACTTCACGGAATTTGTCGCCCCCGAACACCAGGAGCTTCACCGCCTGCCCGATTTGGCGCTTCCCGATGACCTCGGCGAGCGCCTCCGGCGAATCGACCGGCTGGCCGTCGACGGCCACGATCAGGTCGCCCTGACCCTCCCCGCCGGCCTTGAGGCCCGACTTCTCGGCCGGGCTGCCCGGAGCGAGCGCGAGCACCCGAACACCCTTGGCCGAGCCCGCCTGGGCCGCCGCGCCGCCGATCCCGAGCCAGGGGGCGGGCGCGACCGCGTTCGCGGGCGTCTTCATCAAGAACGTGCGGATCGCGGACACGGGGGCGACCACGCTCACCGGGATACAGGGCCCGTCCTGCATCTTGCACGCGCGCACGAGCACGCCGAGGACGCCGCCCGAGGGGTCGGCGATGGGCATCCCGGGCGCCACCGGCGTGCCCTTGAGATCGAGGTCGAGGACGCCCGGCAGCGTGTCTCCGTCCTTGGATTTGGCGTCGGTGCGCATCTTGAGCTGCACCGGGGCGAAGGTCGGCGCCTTGCCGCGCACCGGCATGATGGTCTTCAGCTCGACCGCGGTGGGATCGGCCTCGCTCGCCGGCAGGCCGTCCTTCCAGCGGCCGGCCTGCGGCACCAGCAGCGCGAGATCCCACGCCTTGTCGCGGTGCCCCAGCTTGGCCTTCACGACCGAGCCGTCGGCGTACCGCACGTCGAGCAGCTCCGACGCGCCCACCGCCGACAGCGCGGTGAGGACGCGCCCGTCGCCGCCGAGGACGGTCCCGACGCCCACCGGCCGCCCGTTGCTCTCGAGCAGGACGAGCGCCTTGCGCGCGGCTTCGGCGGGGTTCGGCGCGGCGGCGGGCGCCTCCGGCGCCTTTTCGCCGGCGGGAGCCGCCGACGCGTTCGGCCCGGGCAGGGCCGGGAGCGCGGACGCGTGGGTGCTCGCCAGGAGCAGCGCCGGGAGGAGGGCCAGGCCGTGACGGAGGGAGCGGGGGGGGCTTTGGGGCAGCATCGAGATCCTGTTCATCGTAGCAGGCGCCAGCTCGTGGGACGTGCCAGCGAGGGCCAGCAAGAGCGACGAGGGCTTGGGTCGCCCCGTGTATGCACGTTCCGGGCGAGCTTGACAGGGCCAGGCGGGTGTAGTGTCTTCCCCCTCCTCGATATGGGTGATCACGGTTCACACGCGCCCCCTCCGCCGCCGGAGCCGAAGACCCCGATGTGGCTGCCCGCCCTCGGCGCCGCGCTGTTCCTCGCGGCCGGTCTCTACTGGGTGATGCGCGACCCCACGCCGGAGCCGGCGAGCACCGAGGGAGCGGCCCCCGCCGCGTCCCAGTCGGCCAAGCCCGCCGCGCCCACCGGCGCGCCGCAGGGCGGTGGCGGCGGTCACGCTGGCCACGGCCACTGACGTCGATGTCCGCTCGCTTGTGCCCTCCCGTTCACGCCACGCCCGTAGCGTCGTGTGGACTCGGCGCGTGAGGCCACCGTGTCATTTCGGGTCGGCGTAGTCGGCGCCACGGGGTACTCGGGCACCATCGCCGCGCGCCTCGTCGCGCAGCACCCGTCGCTCACGCTCGCCTTCGCGACGTCCGACGCGAAGAAAGGTGCGAGCTACGCGCACCTGGGCATTCGCGCAGAGGGTACGCTCGTTGCGAACGCCCTCGCCGAGGCGCGCGCCGAAGGGTGCGACGCCGTCGTCCTCGCGACGCCGGCCGAGGTCTCGCTCGAGCTCGCGCCGCGCCTCCGCACCCGCTATCCCGATCTGACCATCTGCGACCTCTCGGGCGCGTTCCGGCTCCGGCCCGCGTCGCTCTACGAGCGGTACTACAAGCTCACCCACACCTCGCCCGGGCTCCTCGAGGCGGCTTTTTACGGCCTGCCGGAGCTCTTCGGCGCGCCCCCGCGCGGCGCGCTCGTGTCGAGCCCGGGGTGCTACCCCACGGCGACCCTGCTCGCGCTGGCGCCGGTCGCGTCGCTGGTCGACGAAGGGGCGTTCCACGTCGACGCCAAGAGCGGGACCACCGGCGCCGGCCGCCAGGCGAAGGAGGAGCACTCCTTCGCCGAGGTCGACGAGAACCTCCGCGCCTACAAGGTGCACGATCACCAGCACGAGCCGGAGATCAACCTGCACCTCGCACGCAAGACGGGCGTCACCCCCGACGTCGTCTTCGTACCCCACCTCTTGCCCGTGCGCCGAGGCATCCTCGTCACCGCCTACGCGCGCCTGAAGAGCGGCGTCGCCGAAGACGCGGTGAAGAAGGCTTACGAGGCGGCCTACGCCGGCAAGCGCTTCGTGCGCTTCGCCCCGCCAGGCGAGGTCACGCTCGCCTCGGTCGTCGGCACCAACGACGCCGTCCTCGGCTGGTCGGTGCGCGGGCGCAGCCTGGTGGCCTTCGCCGCGATCGACAACCTGATCAAGGGCGCCGGGGGCCAGGGCATCCAGAGCCTGAACCTGGCGCTCGGCCTCGCCGAAGACGCGGGGCTCGACCACCTCACGCGGAGCGCTGCAGGATGAGGGTACCCAAGGGCTTCACGTTCGCCGGAATGAACGCGGGCATCAAGGCCGCGCGCAGGGACCTCGCGCTCGTCTACAGCGACGCGCCGGCCGCGTGCGCGGCGGTGCTCACCGCCAACAAGGCGGCCGCCGCGCCGGTCCTCGACTCCAAGGGCCGCGTCCCGGGCACGGGCTTCCGCGCCATCGTCGCGAACAGCGGCAACGCCAACGCGCTCACCGGCCCCGAGGGGCTCGAGGACGTGCGCGCGATCCGGCGCGCCGCCGGCAAGGCGCTCGGCGTCGACGACGGCGCGGTGCTCATGGCCTCCACCGGCGTCATCGGCGTCCGGCTCCCGGTCGACAAGCTCACCGCGGCCATGCCCGCGCTCGTCCAGGCCCGCGGCGTCGCCGTCGAGAACGCCGCCGAGGCGATCATGACGACCGACACGCGGATGAAGCTGACGCACCGCCTCCTCACCGTGGGCGGCGTCACCGTGACCATCTCCGCGTTCGCCAAGGGCTCGGGGATGATCGCGCCCGAGCTCGCGACGATGCTCGCGTTCATCACCACCGACGCGACCGTCGACCCGAAGACCCTCCAGCAGATGCTCCAGCGGGCGACGCAGGCGAGCTTCAACTCGCTCACGATCGACGGCGACATGAGCACCAACGACGCCGTCTACCTGCTCGCGAACGGCGCGGCCGGGGCGCCGCCGCTGCGCGACAAGCTCGAGCTCCAGAGCTTCGAGGACAAGCTCACGTCCATCTGCGTCGAGCTCGCGCGCTCCATCGCCGAGGACGGCGAGGGCGCGACGAAGCTGGTCGACGTGTGCGTGAAGGGCGCGGCCGACGTCGACACCGCGCGCGACCTCGCGAAGAGCGTCGCGGGCTCGAACCTCGTGAAGGCCGCCGTCTTCGGCGCCGACCCCAACTGGGGCCGCGTGCTCGCGGCCCTCGGGGCCCGGGCCGGCGCGCGCGGGCTCTCGGTCGACCCCTTCGCCGCCACCGTCACCGTGCAGGGGCAGGTCGTCTACGAGGGAGGCCGCCCCGCGCTCGCCGACGTGGCGACGCTGCGGGCGAAGATGCGCGGGCCCGAGGTCAAGGTCGAGGTCGACCTCCACGGCGGCCCCGGCGAGGCGACGGCGTGGGGCTGCGACCTCTCGTACGACTACGTCAAAATCAATGCAGACTACACGTCTCTGACGAACGCCGCCCCCGACGGCACCGTCGCCAAGGACGACCGCCTCACCAACTACGGCCCGTCGTTCAAGCGCGCGCTCCTCGTCGAGGCGCTCTCGTACATCGCCAAGTTCAAGGGCAAGCGCGCCGTCATCAAATACGGCGGCGCGGCGATGGTGAAGGACGCGCTCAAGGCGAGCTTCGCCCGCGACGTGAACCTCCTCCGCTCGGCCGGGCTCCAGCCGATCGTCGTCCACGGCGGCGGCCCCGAGATCTCGAAGACCCTCGAGAAGCTCGGCGGCAAGAAGAGCGAGTTCGTCGACGGCGTGCGCGTCACCGACGCCGACGACGTCAAGGTCGTCGAGATGGTGCTCACCGGCAAGATCAACACCGAGCTCGTCTCGCTCCTCAACCAAGGCTCGGCGCACGCGGTCGGCGTGTCGGGCAAAGACGCGGGGCTCCTCCGCGCGAAGCGCGCGGTCGGCAAAGACGGGCGCGACCTCGGGATGGTGGGCGAGGTCACGAGCGTGAACCAGGAGCTCCTCGAGGTCCTCCTGCAGAAGGACTACGTCCCGGTGGTGTCGCCGGTGGGCCTCGGCGACGACGGCGAGGGCTACAACATCAACGCCGACACCGCGGCCGCCGAGATCGCGGTGGCGCTCAAGGCCGAGAAGCTCATCTACCTCTCGGACGTGGCCGGCCTCCTCGACGGCGCGGGCGAGCTCGTCACCGAGATCGGCGCGACCGATCTCGGGGCGCGCCTCGAGAGCGGCGCCATCAAGGGCGGCATGGCGGTGAAGGTCGACGCGGCGCTGCGCGCGATCCGCGGCGGGGTCGCGAGCGTCCACTTCATCGACGGCCGCACGCCGCACGGCCTCGTCGCCGAGCTCTTCACCGATCGCGGCATCGGCACCCTCATCAAGGCCTGACGATGCGCCGCCGCGAAGTGCTCCCCCCTTGCCCCGAGTGCCCGCCGCCCGCGCCCGAGCCGGCCGGGACGCTCGCGCGAACCGCCGCCACCGGCGAGAGCATGCTCCCGGAGCTCGTCGCGTGGACCTCGTCGTTCGAGCCCGATCGCGTCCTCACCCGGGCCGACCTCGTCGGCAGCGCGGCGCACGTGACGATGCTCGGCCGCGCCGGCCTCGTCCCCGCCGCCGACGCCGAGGCCCTCCGCCGCGAGCTGCTCGACCTCTTCGCCCGCGCGACCGCCGGCACCCTCGAGCTCCCCGCGGGTGAAGAGGACGTGCACATGGCGATCGAGACCGAGCTCACCAAGAAGCTCGGCGACGTCGGCAAGCGCGTGCATACTGCACGTTCTCGGAACGACCAGGTCGCGCTCGCGCTGCGCCTCCACGTGCGCGCCGAGCTCGCGGGGGTGCTCCGTGAGCTCGGGCCGCTCCTCGTCGATCTCGCGACCTGGGCGGAGGAAGACTCGGCGATCCTGCCGGCCTTCACCCACCGCCAGCGCGCCCAGCCCGTCTCCGCCGCGTTCTTGATCTGCGCCTGGGCGCAGCCCATCGCCCGCGCCGGCGACGTCGCGCGCTTCGCGCTCCAGCGGCTCGACCGGTGCCCGCTCGGCTCCGGCGCGTGCTCAGGGTCGTCGCTCGCCATCGACCGCCAGCTGGTCGCCGACCTGCTCGGCTTCTCGGCCCCGACCGAGAACGCGCTCGACACCACCGGCGACCGCGATTTCGAGCTCGATTTCGCCTGGGCCGGCGCGCGCGTGCTCCTGTCGCTCTCGCGGATGGCCCAGGACCTCGTCGACTTCGCGTCGCGCGAGTTCGGGTACGTCCGGCTCGGCGGGCAGATCAGCGCCGGCTCGAGCATGATGCCGCAGAAGAAGAACCCCGACGTCTTCGAGCTCGTGCGCGGCAAGTCGCCGCTCGGCCTCGCCAACCTCGTGCACCTCCTCACGATGGTGAAGGCGCTCCCCGCCGGCTACAGCCGCGACCTCCAGGACGACCGGCGCGCGACCCTCGAGACCGGGCCGCTCGTGCGCGGCACCCTGCGCGCGGTGCGCGCCGCGATCCAGCACGTCGAGTTCGACGACGAGCGCTGCGCCTCCGGCCTCGCCGACGGCTCGACGCAGGCGACCGACCTCGCCGAGGCGCTGGTGAAGCGCGGCGTCCCGTTCCGCGACGCCTACAAGGCGGTGGGCGCGCTCGTGCGCCTCGCCGCCGATCGCGGCGTGCCCCTCGCGTCGCTGGGCGCGGCCGACGCCGCCGCGGCCCACCCCCTCCTCGACGCCTCCTGCCTCGCGGTCCTCGATCCGCGGCGCGCGGTGGAGGCGAAGGCGAGCGCGGGCGGCACCGCGCCCGCGCGCGTGGCCGAGCAGATCGCCGGCCTGCGCGCCACCGCCCACGACCTCGCCTGGGCCGCGTCGGAGGTCCCCACCCTCGAGGCCCTCGCCGCCGCGATCGAGAAGGAGCCCCTCTCATGAAAAAGCGCGATTTCTTGCGGATCACCGATCTCGCGCCCGCGGACCTGCGCGACGTCCTCGAGCTGTCCGCCGACCTCAAGCGCGCGCCGCTGTCGCGCAAGGCCGCCCTCGCGGGCCGGGCGATCGCGATCGTGATGGAGAAGCCGAGCACGCGCACGCGGGTCTCGTTCGAGGTCGGCGTGGCCCAGCTCGGCGGCCACCCGCTCGTGCTCGGCGTGCAGGGCTCGCAGCTCGAGCGCGGCGAGCCCGTCGCCGACACCGCGCGCATCCTCGAGCGGCTGTGCGATCTCATCGTCTACCGCACGTCCACCTCCGACCGCATGACCGAGATGGCGACGGCGCGCGTCGGCGTCATCAACGCGCTCACCGACGCCGGGCACCCGTGCCAGGTGCTCGCCGACGTCTTCACGATGGAGGAGTCGCTCGCGAAGCACGGCCTCGAGCCGCGACTGCGCGGCCGCCGGGTCGCCTTCGTCGGCGACGGCTCGAGCAACATGGCCCGGTCGTTCATCGAGGCCGCGCGCGCCTTCGAGTTCCACCTCGAGCTGTGCTGCCCGCCCGGCTACCGCCCGCCCGCGTTCGAGGTCGAGCGCGCGAAGGAGTTCGTCGAGATCCACGAGGACCCGGCCGAGGCCCTGCGCGACGTGGCGTTCGTGCACACCGACGTGTGGACGAGCATGGGCCAGGAGGCCGAGACCCAGAAGCGACTCGCGGCCTTCGCCGGCTTCACCCTCACCCCCGAGATGTTGCGCCACGCCCCGCAGGACGCGCACGTCATGCACTGCTTGCCGGCCCACCGCGGGGAGGAGATCGACGAGAAGGTCCTCGAGGGGAGCCGCTCGATCGTCTGGGACCAGGCGGAGAACCGCCTCCACGTGCAGAAGGCGCTCATGCTCTTCCTGCTCGGCATGAGCTGAAGAGTTGGCGCGGTGGGGGTCACGTCGAAAGTTGCGCCGCGCCGGGCGATGCGGTACCCAACCTGGGGTCCCAAGCCATGAGCGGTGACGAGAAAAAAGGCCCTCCCGAGCCCGAGGGCGACTCGTTCGACGACGAGGGCGACGATCCGAACGAGAAGCGGCCCACCGTGGTGCCGAAGTTCGACGTCGAGTCGTACGCGAAGACGGCCACGGCGCCGCGGAAGCGCTCTCCGTTCCCGACCATCACCGACGACATCGTCCTCGAGGCGGCGCGCAAGGCGTCGATGGCGCGAACGGCCCCTCCGCCCGCGATGCCGAGCCCGCCCGCGGCCTCACCGCCCGTCGTCCCGCCGCCGCCCGCCCCCGAAGATCCGGCGGCGGTGATCGGCTCGCTCGACTCCGTCCCCCGGCACGCGATGGCCCCCGAAGAGCTCCCCAAGCTCGGGCTCGATCACCACGCCGGCTTCATGCTCGCCCTCGTCGACGGCGTGCTCAGCTTCGAGACGATCATCGACGTCTGCGGCATGCCGCGCGCGGAGGCGCTGCGCGTCCTCGCTCAGCTCGTGAAGCGCGGCATCATCAGCGTGCCGGTCAAGCGCCGAGCTTGACCTCGAAGTCCTCGATGACGGGGTTCGCGAGCATCGCGTCCGCCATCTTCTCGAGCCGCGCCTTCAACGTGGGGTCGGCGTCGCCCTCGATCTCGATCTCGATGAGCTTGCCCACGCGCACGCCGCGTACGCCCTCGAAGCCGAGCTTCTCGAGCGCGCGCCGCACCGCGTCTCCCTGAGGGTCGAGCACTTCGGGCTTCACGCGGACCATCACGGCAGCTTTCACGGGTGGGCTCCTTTGCTCACGTCACGTCGGAGAGGTTCTGGAGGATGCGCGCGGCCGGCGGCCGCGTGTCGGGGACGAAGGGCTCGCCGGTGATGCGCTCGCAGGCGTCGATGTAGCGGCGCGCCGCCTCGATCCGCACCTCGTCGGTGAGCGGCGGCGGGGCGCCGTCGCCGGTGTAGCCCTGCTCGAGGAGCCAGCGCCGCACGTAGTCCTTGTCGAGACCCTCGGGCTCGAGGCCCTTGGCCAGGCGCCCCTCGTACGACGCCGCCACCCAGTAGCGCGACGAGTCCGGGGTGTGGATCTCGTCGATGAGGATCACCCGGCCGTCGCGCGTCTTGCCGAGCTCGTATTTCGTGTCGGCCATGATCAGGCCGCGGCTCGCGGCGAGGCGCTGGCCCTCGGCGAAGAGCGCCTTCGCGTACGAGGCCGCGAGATCGAAGTCCGCGGCCGACACCTTGCCCGCCGCGAGGATCTCCTCGCGGGAGACGCTCTGATCGTGCTCCCCCATGGGGGCCTTGGTGGCGGGGGTGAGGAGCGGCTCCGGGAGCTTCTGGTTCTTCGTCATCCCGTCGGGGAGGGCGTGGCCGCAGAAGCTCCGCGCCCCCTTCTGGTAGTGCACCCAGATGCTCGTCGACGTCGTGCCGGCGAGGTATCCGCGCATCACCATCTCCACCAGGAGCGGCTCGCACTCGACGCACTCGAGCACGTTGGGGTCGGGCACGCGGATCACGTGGTTCGGCGCGATCGCCCGCGTCTTCTCGAACCAGTAGGTCGCGACGCGGTTGAGCACCTGCCCCTTGAAGGGGATGGTCCCGAGCACGCGATCGAACGCGCTGATGCGGTCGGTCACGACGATGAAGCGCCGATCGCCCCGGGTGTAGTTGTCGCGGACCTTGCCCTCGTACTTTTCGCCGATCTCGTGGAAGCTCGTCGACCCGAGGGTGTCGTCGAGAGCGGCTTCGAGCACCGAGCGGTCGACCATGACGGCGCCTCTTAGCATACTCTGTCCGGTGATGCTCCGAGCCCGCCTCCCCCGCGCCGCGATCCTGCAACCCCTCGCGACGTGCGCGCTCGCGGCGACGCTCGGCGCGCTCGGCTGCGGGCCCCCGCCGCCGACGACGCGCGCCCCCGAGCGCGTCGCACCGCCGAAGCCGAAGTCGCTCGCGGAGGCCGTCGCCGACGAGCTCGACCCGGGGCCGCCCGCGGCGTTCTGGCCGACGTTGCCCGCCGACGTGCGCGCGGACCTCGAGCGCACCGCCGCGGCGCCGCCCGATCCCGCCCGCCGCGTCGCCGCCGCCCGCGAGCGCCTCGAGACGTGGGCCCTCGACTTCGACGCGTCGCGCCCCGACGCCCACCGCGCCCGCATCCGCGCGGGGCTCGAGGGACTCTACCTCGCCGAGCCGCTGGCGCTCGCCAAGGAGCCCACCGCCGAGTCGCTGGCCGCGGCGGCGCTGCTCGTCCGCTTCTACGCGGTGATCGAGAACGTGCCGCGGTACGTCGAGTGGCTGCGCGAGATGGCGAAGTCGGTCGGCGGCGACTACGCCGAGCAGCTCAAGCTCGCGGCCGACACCAAGCCGCTCGAGAACCTCGCCACCGTCGCGCCGGCGATGCACAAGCACCTCTCGGCGAAGGTGCTCCGCGCCGGCAAGCCCAAGGAGGCGGCCGACTCCGTCCTCCGCGACTTCGCGGGGGTGCGGTACGGAGCGGGGGACG
>JAEUKG010001166.1 GCA_016794325.1 Myxococcales bacterium
GCGGGCCCGCGGCAAGCTCGACGGGCCCTTCGCCGGCGTCCCGTTCGCCTTGAAGGACCTCCTCCCCTACCCGGGGATGCGCGCGGCCTTCGGGGCCCGGCTCTTCGCCGCCAACGTCGCCGCGGCCGGCTCACCGTTCACCGAGCGCCTCGACGCCGCGGGCCTCGTGGTCGTCGGCAAGACGGCGACCAGCGAGCTCGGGCTCCTCGGCAGCACCGAGACGCTGCTCGAGGGCGTCACCCACAACCCCTGGGATCTCTCGCGCTCGGCGGCGGGCTCCTCGGGGGGCGCGGCCGCGGCGGTGGCCGCCGGCCTCGTCCCCTTCGCTCACGCGAGCGACGGCGGCGGATCGATCCGCATCCCGGCGTCGGTGTGCGGCCTCTTCGGCTTCAAGCCCGGCCGGGGCAGCGTCGCGTCGACCGGCGGGCCGCCGAGCCCCTTCGCCGACCTCGTCTCGGAGCTGTGCGTCAGCCGCACCGTGCGCGACGCCGCGGGCTTGTTCGCCGCGGTCGAGGCCGACGGTGGCACGAAGCGCGTCGGCCGTGTCACGGGCCCCGCTCGCGAACGCCTCCGCGTCGGCACCTGGTCGCGGACGCTGATGGGGAGGGAGCCGGCGGCGGAGCCGGCGCGCGCCCTCGAGCGCGCCGCCGCGCTCCTCGCCGAGCTCGGCCACGACGTCGCCCCCGCGACGCCGCCCGCGATCGACGGCGCGGCGCTGAGCGACGCGTTCTTCACCCTCGCGGGCGCCAGCATCGCGCCGATCTTCGACATGATGGCGGGGATGCTCGGCCGCGCGGTCGGAGCCTCGGACTTCGAGCCGTTCACCCGCGCCGTGGTCGACGCCTTCCGCGCGCGGCCGCCGAGCTGCGTCGAGGCCTCGACGCGCGCCTTCGCCGCGGCGACCGCGGAGCTCGAAGCCACGCTCGCTCGCTTCGACGTCGTCCTCACGCCGACGCTCGCGATCGAGCCGTGGCCGCTCGGCCACCTGAGCCCGACCCTCACGCGCGAGGAGCTCATCGCGCGGACCGAGGAGGCGGTCGGCTACACGCCGATCCACAACGTCGCCGGGTGCCCCTCGATGTCGGTGCCGCTCCACTGGAGCGCGGCGGGCCTGCCCGTCGGCGTGTGCTTCGCCGCGCCTCGCGGGGCGGAGGCGCGCCTGTTCGCGCTCGCGTTCGAGCTCGAGCAGGCCGCGCCGTGGGCCGACCGGTGGGCGCCGCTGTCGTACCCGCGCCTCGTCGAGGCGTGAGTGGCGCAGACGCTCAAGCCCGAGGTTCGTGAGCGCATCCTCCGCGCGACGCTCGAGGCGGTCGCCGAGCGCGGGCTCGCCGGCGCCACCGTCGCCGCGATCGCCGCGCGGGCTGGGGTCGCCGGCGGCAACGTCTACCGGTATTTCCCCAACAAAGACGAGCTCTTCGCGGCGGCGCTCCCGCGGTCGCTCGCCCGCCGGCACGACGCGCTCGTCGCCGCGAGCGCGCGCTCGCTGTCGTGGGTCGCCACCGGCGATCCGCCCGGGAGCGCCGACGCGCGCGACGCCCTCCTCCGGTTCTGGATCGAGCATCGGCTGGCCGTCGTCGTCCTCCTCCTCCACGACGAAGGCACGCCCTACGAGGGGTACGCGAGGCGCTTCGTCGATCACCTCACCGCGCTCACGGTGCGCGAGATCGAGGCGGCTCATCCGGGCGTGCGCGTCTCCGCCGAGGCGCGCTCGGTCCTCGCGATGATCTTCGACTCCACCCGGCGGACGGTCGCGGGGATCCTCGCGACTCACGCCGACGAGGTCGAGATTCGGCGCGCGATCGCCGTGTTTCGCTCCTACCAGGTCGCCGGCCTCGGCGGGCTGGCCGCGTTCGTCGCCCCGCCGCCCGCGCGAGCGCGCCGGCCCCGCGCCTGATAGGCTCGCCCTTCGTGGGCTGCGTGTTCTGCTCGATCGTCGGCGGGGAGATCTCCGCGCACGTCGTCGCCGAGACCGAGCACACCCTCGCGTTCCTCGACGTGAAGCCGCTCTTCGTGGGGCACGTGCTCGTCGTCCCGCGCGCGCACGTCGAGACGCTGGACCTCCTCCCCCCGGAAAGGCTCCAGGTCACGTTCGCCGAGGTCCAGCGCGTGATGCGGGCGGTGAGGGCCGCGACGGGCGCGCAGGGGACGTTCGTGGCCGCGAACAACGGCGTCAGCCAGAGCGTGCCCCACCTCCACGTCCACGTCGTGCCCCGGACGAAGGGCGACGGCCTCCGCGGCTTCTTCTGGCCGCGGAAGAAATACACCGACGACGCGCACATGGCCGAGGTCGCGCAGGCGATCCGGTCGGCGCTCGGAGCCGCCCCCGATCAGAACGCGTCCAAGTAGACGAGGCCGTCGTTGTCGGCCACGACGAGGCGCCGGTTCTTGCGGTCGAGCGCCAGCGAAGGGCTCGTCACCGTGCGCGGGGCTTCGAGCGGGTACTGCGTGCAGGTGAGGCTCGGCAGCCGGCACGAGTGGAGGGTGAGCGCCGCCGCCGGCCCGCGGTGGGCGACGTAGAGGGTGTCGCCCTCGTCGAAGAGCACCGAGTCGCCGTAGCGGCCGGACGTGGCCTCCGAGATGGCCCCACCACCGACGCCGACGTCCTTCACGGTGCACGTCGGCGCCGCCGCCAGCGGATAGTCGCACGTGTGGGCGACGGCGTCGTAGCTGCCCGACGCGCGAACGCCTGCAATATGCACGCGATTGCCGCGGACGTAGATGCGCGGCAAGTAGCCGAGCGCGTCGCCCGGCCGCCCCGCCGAGACGTCGTGGGAGGTGCAGACGGGCGGCGCGGGCGGGGCTCCGACCCCCGCGAGCGTGCCGGTGCAGCGGAGCACCGACTGGCTCCCGGCCACGAGGACCTCGTCCGAGTTGGGGGCCGCCCAGACGCCGGCTCGCAGCGCCGAGACCACCGGGACGTCCATGGTGCGCTTGAGGGCGATCGTGCTCGCGTCGAGGCGGAAGAGCGCGCCCTCGGCGTACGCGACCACCTCGTTGCGCGGGGCGTCGAGGTAGGTGCCGAGCGCGCTCAGGCTGAGCCCGGAGGACTCGCCGCCCGCGCAGGGCAAGGCGCTGTCGACCGAGCAGCGGAAGAACGATCCGCCCGCGTGGCCGAAGAGCAACCGCGGGCCGGCGAGCGCCAGCACGTTGATCTCGTTGGCCGTCGCTGCCGGGATGCCGACGGGGAACGTCGTGCAGCTGTTCACCGTCGGGCAGTCGAGGCGGCGCATCCCGGGGTCGGCGAGCTTCGCGAGACCGACGACCCTGTCGTCGATGGTGTCGATCACCGGACGCGTGAGGCCCGCGAGGGCGACGGTGACCACCACGTTGTCGAACGGCGCGCTCACGGGGCTCGAGAGCTGACCGTCGAGCCCGACCGAGCGGGCCTCGATCCGCGCCCCGTCGGGCACGCTCGCCAGAGGGCCGATGGCGACCTCGGCGGTCGACCCGCGCGCGATCTCGACGCTTCCGCCAGGGAACGTGAGCCGGTATTTCTCGATCGCCGACTCGTCGGCGGCGGGCTTGATGCGCGCGGTGCCGGTGACCGAGCCCTTCGTCGGCGCCAGATCCGACATGAAGAGGTCGCGCGGCGGTGGCGGTGGCGCGCCGACCGCGTCGACCCCGCCGTCCGAACCCGGCCCGCCTTCGGGCTGGCCGCCGATCACGCCGCCGCCCGGGGCCGGATCGCCGGGGGGCAAACACGGGCTCGCCTCGCTGCACGTCGCGGGGTCGATGCGCGCCGTCACGCACTGGCCGGACGCGTTGCACGTGGTGTCGTCGTCGCACGGCTTCGCCTCGCAGGTGGCGAAGAGCCCGACGGGGATGTCGAGGCCGTGGTGCTCGAGGTACGAGAGCGACCGACGGGCGACGATGCACCGGGAAAAATCGCCGTTTTGCCCGCAGGTCTCGGCGTCGCGGCCCGGGAGCGCGAGCGCGACCCGCACCGCGATCGGCCCGTCTTTGCGGCCCGCCGGCACGACCGCGAGCGATCCGATGGTCCCGTCCGAGCCCCACGGCGAGGTCACCTTCGCGACGGGCGCGGTCAGGGTGCGGATGTCGGGCCCGGCCCACACCGCGACCGTCATCCCCGGCGTGTAGGGGACGTTGGTGTAGACGCGCACCTGGAGCTGGGTCGCCTCGCGGCAGGCGCCGCTCGCGCTCCCGAGCGCGACGGGGACGACCGCGACGAAGATCCACCCGAGCGACAAGCGTCTCCGCACGATCCCAGAGTAGAGCACCCCTCGCGATTGGGGGAGGGCCGTTTCGGGGCCGGGGGACGCGGCGCGTTCAGCGCGCGCCGACGACGACGTATTGCTCGGGCAGCGACACGTCGCGCGGCTCGATCCGGAGGCCCGCGAGGGCGAGCTCGCGCTCCACCACCTCGGGCGCGAGCCGGTGCTCGCGCGGCGGGCCCTCCTTCGCGTCGAGCTTGAAGTCGACGACGAAGACCTTGCCGCCGGGCTTGAGCGCGTCGCGCAGCTTCTTGCCGTAGGCCTCGCGCGCGGGGATGTGGTGCCAGGTGTCGACGACGAGGATCCGGTCCACGCTCTCCGGCGGCAGGCGCGGGTCGTCGCCGGGCACGACCGCAGGCTTCACGTTGGCGAGCTTCTCGCGGGTCGCGCGCTCGCGGAGGTAGCGCACCATGTCGGGCTCGACGTCGAGCGCGTGGACGACGCCCGCGTCGCCGACCGCGCGCGAGAGCCAAGGCTCGAAGTACCCCGTGCCGGCGCCGACGTCGGCCACGACCATCCCAGCCTGGATGGACATCAGGCGGATCACGTCGGCCGGCCGCTGCCACGCGTCGCGCGCCGGATCGTCGAAGCGCTTCGCCCAGTCGTCGGCGCGCTCGAAGCGGTGCACCAGCGGCCCGCCGTGCGCGGGGGGCGGATGGCCCGCGTGGCCCG
>JAEUKG010001167.1 GCA_016794325.1 Myxococcales bacterium
CGCCCACGCGTCGAGCGCGCCGACTCGGCGCTCGACTCGCGCGGCCCTCCGATCAGAACGCGAGGTCCGTCGCGGCTTGCTGGTTCGAGCGGACGCCGGCCTTGCCGTCGCGCAGCTGCGCGGGGCTCGGCGGCGCCGGGCGGGCGAAGCCCGCGCCGCCCGTGTCGCCAGCGGGCGCGGCGGGAGCCTCGAAGCTCTTCTCGGCGCGGGCGACCGCGCCGAGCTGGTCCTCGAAGTCGCGATCGAGCGAGCGGCGCCCGTTCGCCGGCTTCGCGAACGGACCGCTCTGCGCGAGGACGTTCGCCTCGGTCTCCTTCGCCTTGAGGGCCTGGCGCTGGATCGCGAGCGTCTTGCGCGCCTCGTCCACCTTGCCCTGCTCGAAGAGGATGTTCGCCTGGGTGAGCGTCTGGGCGGTGCGGCTCCGCTCGAGGCGCGCCGCGACGAACGGGTCGAGATCCTTCTGCGCGGTGCGCTCGTCGGTCACCACCGCCGCCAGCGTGCCGTCGCACGATCCGCCGCGGCCCTCGGCGAGGTCCTGGTACGCGAGCTTCACGTCGGCGACGGAGCGCTCGCCGGCCTTGTCGGTCGGGACCTTCAGCTTCACGAGCACCGTCTTCTCTTGCGCGCCGCTGAAGGTGCCGAACGGCACGATGAGCTTGTTGCCCTCGCGGCGGAACGACCGATCGAAGACCTCGGCGACCTCGACCCCGGGCGCGAGCTCGATGATCATCTCCGCGTCCTTGGCGACCGACGCGAGGAGCGAGTCGAACTCCTGCGAGAACACCTGCGGCAGAGCCGAGGGGCTCGCGACGAAGTAGTGCTTGCCGTTCGACTCGCTCGCGATCGCGGCCATCACCTTCTCGTCGAAGTCCACGTCGACGCCGACGGTGGAGATCGCGAAGCCCTTGCCGCGCATCCGGCCGGCCATGGTGCGCAGGCCGCCGACGTCGCGGATGCCGTGGTTGGTCGCGCCGTCGGAGAGGAGGAGCATGCGCTGGACCGCGTTCGACGCCACCGGCGCGGATTCGAGCTGGCGCATCGCCTCGTCGAGCCCGCACGAGATGCACGTGTCGCCGCCGAGGCGGATCGACCGGATCTGGCCCTCGATGCTCGCGCGGTTCGACTGGCTCACGCGGGTCGGAGCGACCACGACCTGAGCCTGGGTGTCGAACGTCACGACCGTGACCGTGTCGCCGTCGCGCATCCGCTCGACCGAGCCCACCGCGGCGGCGATGGCGTTGGCGATGCGGTCGCCCTTCATCGAGCCGGAGCGGTCGATGACGATCGCCAGGTTCATCGGCGGGGCTTGGGTGACGGCCGCGCCCTCGGCGCCGGCGACCTGTGCGAAGAGGTACGTCTCGCCCCTACCCGCCTCCGCCAGGGTGGCGTGGCCGAGCCGGACGTCCATCGTGAGCGTCTTGCCGGCGACGAAGCGCGCAAGTTCGCGTTTTTCTTTTGGAGTTTCGACGACGTCCGACTTGATGGCGGCGTCCGGCCCCTTGGAGAGCGGGATCGCGAGCGCTCCCGCCGAGGAGCCGAGCACACCCAACATCGCCAGCAACACGGTCGTTCGGAGCTTCATCGTGGACCTCGGGAGGAGCCCAAGAGACGGGCGGGAGCCATCTGTACGGACCAAAAGGCCAAACGATCTGAGGAACGAGACCTTACGGGGCGGCGCCGGCGCGGACCCGGCCCACCCCCGCGCTCTCGACCAGGTCCCACGACGGGACGCCGCCGATGAGGGCGAGGACGACGTCGGCGGAGAGGGTCTTGTCGACCCCTTCGTGGCGCACGACCGCGGTGCCGTCGCCGACGCGGACCACCTCGCTCTCCCAGAGCAGCTTGATCCGGCCGTCCGCGGCGAGCCGCCGCACCTCGTCGATGTTCTTGGCCTTGCCGCGGGCGAACGCGGCGCCGCGGTAGCTCAGCGTGACCTGCGTGCCCGGCTGGCGAGCGAGGGCGACGGCGGCTTCCATGGCGCTGTCGCCGAGGCCCACCACGAGCACCCGGGACCCGGCGTAGCTCGCGGCGTCGGCGAGCGAGTAGACGACGCGCGACTCCGCCCCCTTCGCGATGGTCGCGCCGAGCTCCCGCGGGGTGCCGCGCTTGCCGATGGCGAGCACGACGCGCCGGCCGCGGTGGGCCTCGATCGCGCCCCCTTCGGTCGCGGCCTCGACGACGAACTCGTCGCCCTCGCGGCGCACGGCGACGACGCGCCGGTGCTCGCGGATGGGCAAGGCGTGGCGGCGCACGATGCGGGTCCACTGCGCGAGGAGCTCCTCCTTGGTCGACTCTTTGAGCCAGAGATCGCCCTCGACCGGCAGATCGAGCGGCGGATCGTAGACGACCTTGCCGCGCGGGAAGCGCCGGATGCTCGCGGCGAAGGTGGTCTGCTCCAGCACCACGCACGAGAGGTCCTTGCTCTTGGCCGCGAGGGCCGCGGAGAGGCCCGCCGGGCCCGCGCCCACGATCACCACGTCCACGGTCGCCTTGCCTCCGCCTCGCGGGCGCGACGCGTGGATGGCCTGCACGGCGCGCGCCCCTTGGGCGATGGCGTTCTTGATGAGCGGGAGGCCGGTGAGGTCACCGACCACGTAGAGCCCCGGCACCCCCACCGCCTGCAGCGAGGCGTCGACGGCGGGCCGCTCTTCGCGCAGCTCGCCGGTCGAGATGCTGAGCGAGCCGTTCGGGCACGCTTGCTCGCAGAGCACGACGCCGCAGCAGTCGTCGGGGCGCGCGACGACGGCGACGAAGCGGTCGAGCTCGAGCACGTCGAACGGGCACGCGTCGACGCACGCGTTGCAGCCGATGCAGCGCGACGTGTCGATGACGGGGAGCTTCCGCTGGGCGCCGTCGGCGACCGGCGACGGCGCCGCCGGCGGCGCCGCGCGTGGGCGAACGCCGAGCCCGCGGCGCGCGAGGCCGACGGCGAGGAGCGCGACGGCGCCCGCCCCGAGCGCCGCCCCCGCGGGCGCCCACGGGGTCCCCGCCGGCTTCGTGGGCGCGAGCCACTCGGTCCGCTGCGACGCCTCGCGGGCCGCCTCCCACGCGAGGTGGAGGGTGCCCCCGTGTTGCTTGTCGCAGACGGCGCGCGATGGGCCGGCGGCGGCGCCGAGCTTCTGGTGCTCGTCGAAGCAGTAGGTCGCGCGATCGCCCGGGCGGCCGGAGACGCAGCGCGCGGCCGGGTCGAGCCGGTCGGTCGTGTCGTGGCAGCGCGCGCACGCGGCGGTGGAGACGAGGGCGACGGTCTGGCCGGCGGGCGGTGAAAGCGTCGTCTTCCCGGACACTTCCGACCCGTGGCCCCAGCGCACGAACGCGCCGTCGGCGGAGAAGGTCACGCCCTGGGCGCCGCCGTGGGCGGGGTGGCAGGTGGCGCAGCCGAGGCGGCCAGCGTCGGCGAGCTTGCCGTGGCCGGGCCGCAGCGCGTGGGCGCCGTGGCACCCGACGCACGCCGTGACGCGCCCCGAGCGCGCCTCGCCCTCGTCGTGGCACTTCGCGCACGCGATGCCCTTGGCGGCGTGGGGCCGAGTCAGTGGGCCGGGCGATCCGAGGGACGCGACGCTGCCGCGCGCCGGGACGAGCACCGCGGCGACCGCGGCGACCGCGGCGACGCCGCCCACGATCCACGCGTCGCGACCGCGGAAGCGATCGCTCGTCGTGCGGGCCTTGGGCGCGATCCGCGCGCGGCGCTCGCCCTCGGCGCTCACGGGCGCCCCCACACGAGCGCGACGTGGAGCGCGACGAGCGCGAGCGCCGAGAGCGTGAGCGCGAGGTGCACCGGCAGGGCGGCCGAGCAGAGCCACGACAGGGGCGCCTGCGCGCGCAGCCCGCGCAGCTCCACCACCACCCGGACGAGCTCGTCCAGGCCCCCGAGCTTCCCCGCGCCGCGGCCCGACAGCATGGCCTCGATGCGCGCGCGCAGCCGCGCCTCCTCGGCCGAGAGCGAGCGGCCCGAGAGCAGGAGGCCGAGCGCCCCGACCGCGCTCTTCGCGTAGGGGGCGAGGACCTTCTTGTAGATCGTCTTCGTGAGCTCGCTCTTGCCGGTGAGGATCGAGAACACGCGGTCGTCGAGCTCGCGGCGGCGCGCCGCCACGTCCTCGGGGAGCAGGCCTCGCTTCTCGAGCCCGGCGAGGCGGCGCGGCGCGAGGGCGTAGATCGCGGCGGCGAGGGCCCCCGACAGGAGCGCGCCCGCGAAGCCGTAGCGGAGCATCGACGACGCGAGCGGCGCCGGTCCGGCGCCGCCGTGCGCCCAGGCGAGGCCGGCCGCGAGGACGCCGAGGGCGACGTGACCCATGTAGTGTACACGTGTCGGGCCCGCCCGCCCGGCGAGCCGCGCCGGCGCCCGCTTCCGCGCCGCGTAGGCGACGAGGCCCACGATCGCGACGAGCACGAGGATGCCGCTCGACCAGCGGCCGATGGGCAGGCGCGCGACCCCGGCCGCCGCCAGCGCCGCTCCGATCGCGGCGGGCCACACCGGCGACGCGGGCGCGACGACCGAGGCGGGGCGCGCCCGCCCCGCGAGCTCGGCGAGCTCGGGCAGATCGCGCTCGGGGTCGATGCGCCGGATCGCCTGCGTCGGGCACGCCGAGACGCAGGCCGGACCCCCGGTGACGCCCTTGCAGAGGTCGCACTTGACCGCGACCTCGCTGGACTTGCCCGGCAGGTCGGAGGCTCCGCCGCGAGCCGACGGGCGCGGGGCCATCTGGATGTTGTCCCAGGGGCAGCCCTTGGCGCAGCTCCCGCAGCCGGTGCACAGCTCCTCGCGGACGAAGACCTCGCCGCGCGCGTCGCGGCCGATCGCGCCGGTC
>JAEUKG010001177.1 GCA_016794325.1 Myxococcales bacterium
AGCCAGCGTTCGACGAGGGACACACCTCCGCGTCGAAGGAGCCCCTTCGGCGAGCCCATCCTCCGCGACTCTCCGCCGACGAAGATCCCGAGCACGGCGGTCATCGCCGGCGCGCGTCGCTCTTGGCCTCGTCGGCCGTGGCGTCGATCTCGATCACGGACACGATGCGGGGTCGCATCGGCGGCAGATCCGGGGGGAGCGTGGGGGAGCTCGGCGCGGGGGCGGGCACCGACGCCGCGGGCCGCTCGGGCGCCGCGCTCGGCCGCGCGATGCTCGGCGCGCTCGGCCGAGGCGGAGGCACGGCGGAGTGGGTTGCCGCGGACGGCCGGCGCACGCTCGCCGGCGGCGGCTCGCCATCCATCTTCACCGAGGAGTACTGGAGCGCCTCGAGCTCCACCGCGTCGAACACGAAGCTCTGGAGGCGCCCGCGCATGCTCGGCGGCGGCTCCTCGCGCGAGCGCGGGGCGGGAGCCGGGGGGGCGGGGCGCGACGCCTTGACGGCGCGGTGGAGGGCCTCGGCCATCCCCTTCGCCTGCGCGAAGCGGAGGTCGGGATCTTTGGCGAGGGCTTGCTCGAACCACGCGTCGAGGACGGCGCTGCCCTCAGCGCACATCGTCGACACCGCCGGCGGCGCGGTCCTGGCGTGGGCGAGCATGACCTCGCCCATGGTCTCCCCGGGGTACGGGACGCGCCCGGTGAGGCAGCGATACGCGACCACGGCGAGCGAATACAGATCGCTCCGCACGTCCGGCACGCGGCCCTCGAGGATGACCTCGGGCGCCATGTACTCGAACGTCCCCGCGATCTCGGCGCCGCTGCGCTGGAGCGAGGCCACGAGATCGGCGACGCCGAAGTCGAGGACCTTGTAGAGCGGCCGGCCCTCGGCGTCGGTCGTGGCGAAGACGTTCTCGGGCTTGATGTCGCGGTGCACCACGCCGACCGCGTGGGCGCGGGCGAGCGCGCGGCAGACGTGGACGACCACCGTCTCCGTCTCGGCGAGCGGCAGGGTGCTCGTGCGATCGAGCCGGTCGGCCAGGTCTTCGCCGTCGAGCAGCTCGTAGGCGATGTAGGTCGTGCCGTCGGGCGCCACGCCGCGGCCGAGGACGCGCACGATGTTGGGGCTCAACATGCGGGCGGAGAGGTCGGCCTCGCGAGCGAACTTCACGAGCGACGCGTCGCGCACCGCGAGCTCGGCGCGGAGGATCTTCACCGCGATGGTGATGTTGAGCTCGCGATCGCGGGCGAGCCACACCGTGCCCGCGGCGCCTTCCCCCACCTGCTCGAGGAGCTCGTAACGATCGTCGAGCAGCCGACCGCGATAGGTTCCCTTCCCCACACTCATCGAAGATTGCGAGCCTCGATGGAAACGTACCCCAACCGCGCGGCGCCGCGAAACCGATTGCATGATGCAACGATGTTCAGTGGTCGCCGCGCCGACCGTGGGGGCGCGGGGGCCGCCGTCAGTTGACGGGCGGGGGCTTCGGCGGCTCGTTCTCCTTCTGGATGCACGACGCGAGGTCGAAGAAGAAGAAGCCGAGGAGGCTCTCGGCGGGCTTGAGGGTGGTTCCGCAGCCCACCGGGTAGGAGCTGGTCACGCTGTCACCGCCGCCGCCCTGGTTGACGTGCGCGTCGATGTGGACGCCCTTGCCGCACTGCTGATCGGCGGGGACGCCGACCGGGAGGTTGACGGTGAAGACGCGCGGGTGGGGCGGCCCCGAGCTCGCCCACTGCTGGGCCTTGGCCGAGTCGATCGAGTTCAGGTTGTCGAACACGACGTCGCAGCTCACCTTGCCGGCGGAGCCCGGGTAGTTCGCCTCCATGAAGTCGGCGAGCGCCTTGCCCTTGGGGAAGCCCTGGTCGATGACCATCGGGTTCACGCCGATCGGCGCGCCGCCCTTGATGTCACCGAGCGTCGCGAACGCCGTGTCCGGCGACTTCTTGTACCAGGTGTACATGAAGTCGGTGGTGAAGATGCGGCCGCCGGCCTTGAGGTAGTCGGTCATCGCCGGGAACGCGGCGGTCTTGTTGCCGAGCTGCTCGCTGCACTCGCACGACAAGATCACCATGTCGTAGTTCTTCAGCTTGTTGAGGTCGCCCCAGAAGTTCTGGGCGGGGTTCGCGGTGCCGGCCTGGCCGCCGGAGCCGGCGAACACGTGGATCGCCTTCGACGCGCCGTCGCTCTCCTTGCCGAACTCGCTCGGATCGATGCCGACCTTCGGGAGCATGCAGCCGAGGCTGTCGCAGCCGCCCGTGGTCAGCGCGATCTGCGGCATGTTGCCTTCGGACTGGTTCTTCGGCAGGCGGGTCAGCTCGGCGTCGAGCTTCGTCTCCTGGCACTGCTTGACCTCGGGGACGACCACTTGCCGGCGCCACTTGCCGATCTGGATTACGAGGGGGATGTCCTTGCCGACGGGGACGTTCTTCAGGGTGAAGCTCCCGTTGGGCTCGCTGATCGCGGTCACGACCGGGCTGCCCGAGACGGCGCCGCACTTGTCGCACTGCGCGCCCTTGGGGAGCGGGTCGACCTTGGCGTTGGGGACGTAGACGATCGCGTTGTACAGGCCAAGCTTGCCGTTGGGCGCGTAGACCTTGCCGGTGAGGGTCGTGTCGCCGCTGCCGCAGTTCACCTGGGCGCACTGGAGGCCGACGCACGGGGGCTTCACGCCGCCGTCGCCGCCGCCGCCGCCGAAGCCGGAGCTGCCGCTGCTGCCGTTGTCACCGCTGCTGCCGGTCTCGTCCCCGAAGCCGGAGCCGCCGGAGCCGCTGCAGGCGATCGACGCGATGGTCGCGGCGGAGCCCAGACAAACCAAGAAACCAAGGAGCTTGCTCGACATGGAAGACCTCGTCCCTGTTACGCGGGTAGCACGCTACCACTTCCCCGCCACCCCGACCGCCACGGTTTGTGGCGGGTTGACGGTGGACGTGCGCGGGTGCGTACCTGGACGTACGTTCAGAGGCGGCCGCGCATCGCGTCGGCGCGGAGCTTCCACACGACGCCGACCGCTTCGGCGAAGATCCGCCGGCTCATCTTGGACTTCCCAGCGGTGCGGTCGACGAACACGATCGGGACCTCCTTGACGCGCATGCCCCGGAGGACGGCGCGGTACGTCATCTCGATCTGGAACGAGTAGCCGTTGGAGCGGACCTTCTCGAGGTCGATGGCCTCGAGCGCGCGCCGGGTGAAGGCCTTGTAGCCGCTCGTGAGGTCGCGGATGGGCAGGCCGAGGATGCTCCGCGAGTAGAGCGAGCCGCCCTTGGAGATGAAGTGCCGACCCATCCCCCAACCCTCGACGTCGCCGCCGGGGATGTTGCGCGAGCCGATCACGACGTCGAAGCCATCGTCCAGCGCCCGCACGAAGTCCACGAGGTACTTCGGATCGTGGGAGAGGTCCGCGTCCATCTCGAAGAACCGGTCGTAGCCCTCGGCGAGCCCCTTCTGGAACGCCTGGATGTAGGCGGTGCCCAGGCCGAGCTTGCCGGCGCGGTGCATCACGGTGACGTGCGAGTCCTTGGCGGCGATGGCGTCGGCGATGTCGCCGGTCCCGTCCGGGGAGTTGTCGTCCACCACTCGAATGTCCGCCTCGGGGAAGGCCGCGCGCACGGCGTCGATGAAGCGCGGCAGGTTCTCCTTCTCGTTGTAGGTCGGGGTGACGATGAGTGTGCGCGGCATGGGCGGCGCTATACCACACCTCGGCGACCGGACAGAGGATGACGCGGAGCCCGCGAAACCCATGTAGACTGTCCACGTGGCCCTCAAGTCCGAGAGACCTCCGGCGCGGACGATCCCTCCGCCGTCGGCCGAAGCTCCGGCGCCCCCGCGGCGCTCGTCGAGCAACGTCTCGTGGGCCGCGCGCGTGGCCGAGCTCGAGGTCCAGCTCGCCCACGAGAAGAAGGTGGGCGCGGCCCTCCGCGAGGTGGGCCTCGCGCTCGGGACGACGCTCGACCTCGAGCAGCTCCTCGAGCTCATCCTCGCGCGCATCACCGAGGTCGTGGAGGCCGAGCGCGCCACCCTCTACCTCCTCGACGAGGCCAAGGACGAGCTCGTGAGCCGCGTCGTCCAAGGCGGCGAGGTCCGTCAGATCCGCCTGAAGGTCGGCGACGGCATCGCGGGTCACGTCGCCAAGACGGGCCGCACCCGCCTGGTCAAGGACGCGTACAAAGACCCGCGCTTCGACCCGTCGTGGGACAACGCGAGCGGCTACAAGACGCGCTCGATCCTCGCCGTGCCGATGAAGAACCACCTCGGGCGCACCATCGGCGTCATCCAGGTGCTCAACAAGCGCACCGGCGAGTTCGGCGACACCGACGCGGTCGTGCTCGCCGCGCTCGCCACCCAAGCCGCGATCTCGATCGACAACTCGCGCCTGTTCGCCTCGGTGACGCAGAAGAACATGCAGCTGCTCGACACCAAGGAGCAGCTCGAGCACCGCGTCCGCGACCTCAAGCTCCTCTTCGATCTCGAGAGCGCGATGGGCCGAGCGTCGTCGCTCGAGGAGCTCTTCACCAGCGTCCTCACCGAGGCCCTCCGGGTGTGCGAGGCTCGGGCCGGCGCGTTCGCGATGACCGACACCGTGACCGGCAAGTGCCGCCTCTACGTCGTGGACGACAAACGCCGCATGCGCTCGTACCCGATGCGTCGCGGCCAGGGCTTCGCCGGCCACTCGATGGTCGACGCCGAGGCCATCCTCGCCAACGACGCGCGCGCGCACGAATATTTCGATCCGATGCTCGACGGGGTGCTCGGCTTCCCGTGCAGCTCCGTGCTCGCGGTGCCGGTCGAGGGCGAAGACGGCGATCCCATCGCCTCGGTGGCGCTCTACGAGAAGCTCGGCGGCCGGTTCTCGGAGGAGGATCGCGCCCTGCTCCTCTTGATCGCGGCCAACGCCTCGACCGCGATCCGCCTGCACCTCTCCCGCGAGTCGCGCGAGCGCGAGGAGAGGCTCACCACCATCGGGCGCCTCCTCTCGGGCGTCATCCACGATCTCAAGACGCCGCTGTCGGTCATCAGCGGCTACCTCCAGCTCATGCAGCAGACCGACGAGCGCGGCCAGCGCGACGAATACGCCGAGCTCGCGCTCCGCCAGTTCGACCACATCGTGGCGATGCAGCGCGACGTGCTCGAGTTCGCGCGCGGGGAGAAGAGCGTCCTCATCCGCAAGGTCTACCTCGCGAAGTTCTTCGAAGACGTCCGCGCCGAGCTCGCGACCGAGCTCGGCCGGCGCCGGGTGGAGCTGGTCATCGAGCTCGCCGATCGCGGCACCGCCAAGTTCGACGAGCAGAAGATCCTGCGCGTCGTCCACAACCTCTCGCGCAACGCCGCGGAGGCGATGGGCGAGAAGGGCGGCCGGTTCACCATCAAGGTGAGCCGCGACGCCCACGGCGCGCTCGTCGTCACGTTCGCCGACACCGGGCCGGGCATCCCCAAGGAGATCGAGCATCGCCTCTTCCAGTCGTTCGTCACGAGCGGCAAGAAGGGCGGTACCGGGCTCGGCCTCGCGATCGTCAAGCGGATCGCCGAGGAGCACGGCGGCTCGGTCACGGTGAAGTCGTCCTCCAAGGGAGCGACCTTCAAGCTCCGCCTCCCGCAGCCGCAAGGGGACTGACACCGTGATCCGTCGCGTCGAGATCGTTCGAGAGGTCGAGGTGGCGCCGAGGAGCGCGCGGAACAGCCTCCCGGCTTCGAGCTCGCACCGCAGGCGCCAACGACGAGATCTCGGACGAGATCGGTGCACATGGCCGCGGCGTTAGTGGCCCGAGTCCGCGTCGCTCCCGCGCCTATTCTTCTAGGAATAGCCGCGCTCCTCGCCGCGCCGCTCGTCCGCGCCGACGGCGGCGAGCTGCCGCCCTGGACCGAGCCCTACGACGTCCCGCTTCCGGAGACGGTGCGCTCGGTCGTGCCTCGGAAGCCGGAGGTCGCGATCTACTCGCAGGCGAGCGCGCTCTCGACCCGCCGCGGGAGCACGATCGAGGGGGCGCACCTCGCGTACTACGGCGCGCAGCGCGGGCCGGGGTGCCAGGGCCGCTGGCTCCTCGTCGGCCCCCACGCGTGGGTCTGCCAGGACGTCGCCGACCCGAGCCCCGACGAGCCCGTCCTCGCGCCCCTCGCTCGGACCGAAAACGGGCTGCCGTACCGCTACTTCTACGCGGGCCGCGACGGCGCCCGCGGCTACTTCAACCTCGCGCGCGCCCTCGACGACGCTCCCGATCAGGAGCTCGAGCCCGGCTGGAGCGTCGCGATCGTCGAGGAGCGCGCCGCGCACGGGGAGCGCTGGGGGCGCACGCCGCACGGCAAGTGGTTCTCGATGCGGGAGCTCGGCCCCGGCAACCCGTTCATGTTCCACGGCGAGGAGATCGAGGGCGGCAAGCTCGACGTCGCCTGGGTGAAGTCCGATCGCGCGACCGTGTACTCCACGAGCAAAGGCGAGAAGGCCACCGGGGCACGAGTCCGCTTCGAGCTCGTGCGGATCCGCGAGGAGAAGGGCGCGAAGGACGCCGCGTTCTACCGCGTCTCCGAGGACGGGGCGCCGGAGCAGTGGATCCGCGGGCGCGACCTCGCCCGGCCCACGTCGGCCGCCCCGCCCGCCGAAGTCAGCGGCGAGGTCGAGCGGTGGATCGACGTCGAGCTCGCGAGCCAGACGCTCGTGGCCTACGAGGGCAAGCGGCCCGTGTTCGCGACCCTCGTGTCCACCGGACGGGGCGCGCCCGGCACCGATCTCGGCACCCGACTCGGGGTCCACCGCATCTGGGTGAAGCTCCTCTCGACGAAGATGGACAACCTCGAGAAGGAAGAAGCGACGCACTTCTACTACATCGAGGACGTGCCCTACGTGCAGTTCTTCGACAAGGCGATCGCGATCCACGGGGCGTATTGGCACCGCGACTTCGGGCGCGTGCACAGCCACGGGTGCGTGAACCTCGCGCCCATCGACGCGCAGCGCATGTTCTTCTTCACCGCGCCCCACATGCCGCGAGGCTGGCGCGCGGTCTTGCCGGCGAAGCCGGGCTCGGGCCCGAGCGCGCCCTCCGAGGTGATGGAGCGAGGCGCGGTCGTTCGCGTGCGCTGAGCCGCGAACTGCCGTATGCTCGGACGCCATGCTCTCGGTCGTGAGCGCCGTGCGCGATCTCGCGCGACTCCGTGAGATCACCGCCGTGCTCGCGCGCCACGGCTTCGGCGAGATCGTCGCCCGCGCCGGCCTCGGCCGCGCGCAGAAGCCCAAGGGCGGCGACTCGGAGCCGCCGCCGTCGGGGCGCAAGCCCGACTCGATGGCGCCGCCGGAGATCGACACCGCGGAGCTCGAGCGCGGCGAGGAGGCGAAGCGGACGACGAGCACGCCCGAGCGCATCCGCCTCGTGCTCCAGGATCTCGGCCCCTCGTTCATCAAGCTCGGGCAGATCGCGTCGACGCGCCCCGACCTCCTCCCCGCCGACGTCATCGCCGAGATCAAGAAGCTCCAGGACGACGTCCCGCCGATCCCGTTCGCCGACATCAAGAAGGCGGTGGAGACGAGCCTGGGGGCGCCGCTGTCGAAGATCTACAAGAGCTTCGACGAGAAGCCGCTCGCCACCGCCTCGATCGGGCAGGTCCACCGCGCCGTCCTCGCCACCCCCGAGGGCGACCGCGAGGTCGTGGTCAAGGTCCAGCGGCCCGGAGTGTCGGAGACGGTGCTGCGCGACGTCGAGCTCCTCCACATGATGGCCCAAGCCATCGAGCGCGCGATCCCGGAGTCGAAGCTCTACAACCCGGTCGCGCTCGTCCAGCAGTTCGACCGATCGATCACGAGCGAGCTCAACTTCTTGGTCGAGGGCGAGAACGGCGAACGGTTCGCCAAGAACTTCGAGAAGAGCACCGTCGTCCGGTTCCCCAAGGGCTACAAGCAGGCGTCGTCGAAGCACGTGCTCACGCTCGAGTTCTTCGACGGCAAGAAGGTCGACAAGGCGGTCGCCGCCGGCTGGGACGGCAAGGTCATCGCCAAGCAGTCGGTGGGCGTCGTCATCAAGATGATCTTCGAGGACGGCTTCTTCCACGCCGATCCGCACCCGGGGAACATCATCATCCTCGGTCCGCCGAAGCAGCCGGTCATCGGCCTGATCGACCTCGGCATGGTCGGCAGGCTCTCGCCCGAGCTCCGCGAGCGCACGATCGACCTCATGATCGCGGCGGCGCGCAAGGACAGCTACGGCGTCGCCGACGCCCTCTACGCCATCGGCAAGCCGACGAAGAAGGTCGACATGCGCGAGTACCGCGCCGAGGTCGCCCTGCTCGCCGAGAAGTACCTCGGGCGCCCGCTCAAGGAGATCGAGCTCTCGGGGCTCATCCGCGACCTCGTGCAAGGGGCGATGAAGTACGGCATCGAGATCCCGCCGGACTTCATGATGGTGGGCAAATCCCTCATGACGATCGAGGGCATCGGCAAGCAGCTCGACCCCGACCTCGACGTCCTCGGCGAGGCGAGCCCGTATTTCACCGATCTCGTGAAGAAGCGCTACTCGCCCGAGCGCCTGGGCAACGAGCTCATGCGCGGGGTCGAGCAACTATCTCGAGCGGGATATGACGTGCCCATCCAGCTCCGCGAGGTGCTCGACGACGTCCGGATGGGCCGGCTCGTGGTCCGCACCGTGAACCCCGCGATCGAGGTCGCGGCCGACCGGCTCGGTCGGCGCGTCTTCGCCGGGCTCGTGTCGGCGGCCCTCCTCGGGAGCGGGGCCGCGCTGCTCCGCGAGGACGACCGGTCCTCGGTGGGCATCGCGCTCCTCGTGATCGGCGCCGTGGTCGTCATAGGCCACGTGCTCGCCGACGCCCGCCGCTTCCGCCCGAAGAAGGAGGACTGACGCGCCGTCAGCGCCGGCTGACGGGGCCTCGGCCCGCCGGCGGGTCGTCCGCGTACCACCAGTCGCCGGCCTCGCGCACGAGCGTGATCTCGTTGCCGGTGTCGGTGCGCACGCGGAAGCCACGCTCGCGGGGCTGCAGGCCCATGACGGTGCCGAGGACGTCGACGCCGTGGGCCTCCCCTTTGTGGGTGACGCGGACGGGGCGTCCGCGCTCGGAGCGGACCTCGACCGGGAACCAGGGGGCCTCGGTGAGGGGCCAGTCGGCCTCCTTGGCGAGCGCTTGCTGGGTGACCGCGAAGGCCCGCCGCGACGCGGTGAAGCCGGCTCGCCTCCGCAGGAGCACGGTGATCGCGTAGCCCTCGGGCATCGCGTGCACGAGGAGGCTCCGCGCCCGCCCGCGCACGACGATCCACGAGGGGTCGCCGAGCGTGGCCTGACCCTTGAGCGTGACGAGCACGAGGCCGAGCTCCGCGGCGGCGACCTTGACGTCGAACGGATCGACGTGGCCGGTGTAGTCGACGGTCTCGCCCTCCCAATCGACGAGCGCGGCCGCGTACGCCCCCGGCAGCCGAGCCACGAGATCGGCGAGGATGATCGCGAACGGGCTCGCGTCCATGTCCCGCGCCGGAGGTTTTCGTGACTCCGAACGACGGGGGCTCATCGCTGCTCGAAGAGCGAGCTCATCGCGCTCTCGGCGGCGGGGGAGACCTCCACCGAGGCGCCCTTCTTCTGCTCGGCGAGCGCCTTGTCGACGGCGGCCCGGGCCCGATCGTGGAAGGCCTCTTCGGTCAAGCGCGCGCGCCGCTCCGCCAAGGGGACGCTCATGGGCGGCAGGCGCTCGACGAGGAGGATGACGTGGAAGCCGAACGGGGTGTCGACGAGCGGGCTGATCTTCCCAGGCTTCTCGAGGGCGAACGACGCCTTCACGAACGTGGGGTCGAATCCTCCTCCGTTGGCCGAGCGCCCGTCGGCGACGAACGGAGGCAGCTCCTCGACGCGCACGTCTTTCACGGCCTTCGCGAGCGCCATGAACGTGTCTTTGTCGGTGGCCGACTGCACGGCCGCGAGGAGCTGCTCGCCGCGGGCGCGGGTGACCGCGGGATCCTCCTTGGGGGAGCGGAGCGAGATCGCGTGGACCACGCGGACGCTCTCCGCGCGATCGAGATCCCAGAAATGGCGCTCCGTCAGCGCGCGGACCTCCTCGTCGGACGGGGGCTGGCCGGCGCCGCTCGCGACGTGGATCCGCCGCGCGGTCGCGCGCCCGCGCGCGGCCTCGATCCGCCAAGCGGTGGGCTGTTTGCCGTCGAGCCCGCGGTCTCGCGCGGCTTGGGCGAGGAGCGCGTCCTCGACGAGGAGATCGAGGGCCTCGCGGGGCGAGCAGCGCCGCGCGCGCGCGACCTCCGCCACGAGCTCTTTGGTGAGCACGACGTCGCCGACCTTGGCGACCGCCGCCCCGTCGAGACGCCGCTGCTCCTCGGGCGCGGGCTTGGACGGCCCCGAGCACGCGGCGAGGAGCGTGAGCGCGAGGAGCGCGGCGCGGCCCGACCGGTTCATCGGCGTCATCCCTTCGCGGGGCGCACCATCTGGACGCTCGCCCGCACCCCGACCACCCCGACGACCAGCCAGTAGAGCGCCTCCAGATCGGCCGAGCGCGCGAGCGCGAGCCCGCCGAGCACGAACGCCACGGCGCCGATCACGAGCACGACGAGCGCGAGGACGTCGACGAGGTGCATCCGGAGGCCGATGCTACCACTTCCGTCGGCGTCAGGGCGGGCCACGGGACTCCTCACCGGGTGAGCAGGACGACGGCGCCGAGGCCCGCGAGCACGAGCAAGAGGACGAGCGTGGCCGTGCCCCGGCGCAGGCGCACCCGCGGCCGATCTTTGACGCGAGGAGCGTGGCGGGCGAGGGCGATCTCGGTCGCGGCCCCGACCACCGCCAGCCCCGACGCGAGCGAGACGAGGCGCACGAGGACCCCGCGCTCCGGGCTCGTCACGCGCCACCCGATCGCGATCATGCCCAGGGCGACCACGACCGCGCCGCCGAGGTAGAGCGAGTCGAGGCGTGGGAGCAAGCCCCGGGGCTTGAGGGGCGGGCCGTCGAGGATGCGCTCGCCGTCTTCTTCGCGGCGCCGCACCGGCGGGGCCGACGACGCGAAGGCGAAGAACATCCACCCCGCGGCGCCGAGCACGCCCCGGGCGACGTCGAGCCGGGCGGGCGTCATCGCGGTCGATGCGAGGGCCCACGTGGCCACGCTGGTCACCACGAGGCCCCACACCGACACGATCCGCGCCCAGCGCGGGTACGCGCGCTCGGCGACGGCCGCGCCGGCGACGGCGGCGACGCCGAGGAGCGCCGTGACCTTCGCGAGCGCGGGGGCGCCGCGCGACCACGCCGCGGGGGCGACGGTCATGCCCCAAGCGTAGATGGCGGGGATGCTCGCCTGAGCCGCGGCGCCGAGATCGGCCACCCGCGTGAGCGCGCGCCGCCGCGGCGGCGGCGGCCGCGCGTCAGTACCGGCCCCCGGGGTCTCGCTCACGCGGGCCCCGCGTCGTCGCGAACGAGGCGCGCGGCGGGGACGAGCGGCGTGCCGTCGTCCTCGATCGCCGCGGCGATGCCGAGCTCCTTCCAAAGGCGCCGGTCGAGGAGCTGGGAGGGCCGCACGTTTCCGGTCGCGGCGAGCATCACCGCCTTGATGCCGGGGTGCTTCTGCTCGAGGTCGTCGATGAGCCGGCCCACGATCTTCCGCTGCAGGTTGTCCTGCGAGCCGCACAGATCACACGGCAGGATCGGGAACGCCTGCTCGGTCGCGAACGCCGCGATGTCCTCTTCTGCGCAGTAGACCAGGGGGCGGATCACGACGTGGCCCTCCTTGGAGACGAGGCGCGGCGGCATGGCGCCGAGCTGGCCGGCGAAGAACAGGTTGAGGAGGAGCGTCTGCAGCACGTCGTCGCGGTGGTGGCCGAGCGCGATCTTGGTGCACCCGAGCTCGCGGGCGACGCGGTAGAGCACGCCGCGCCGCAGCCGCGAGCACAGCGAGCAATACGTCTTCCCCTCCGGGATCTTCTCCTTGACGATGGAGTAGGTGTCCTCCTCGACGAGGGTGAAGTCGTATCCCTCGCGGGACATGTACTCCGACAAGACGTGCTTCGGGTACCCGGGGTGGCCCTGGTCGACGTTGACGACCTTGAGCTCGAAGCGGATCGGCGCGCGGCGAGACAGCTCGCGGAGGAGGTGGAGCAGCGTGTAGCTGTCTTTGCCCCCGCTCACGCACACCATCACCCGATCGCCGTCCTCGAGCATCCCGAACTCGGTGACGGCGCGCGAGAGGCCGCGCGCAAGGCGCATCTTGAGCGAGCTACTCTCGTCCACGACTCCTCGTTACCAAAGCCGCCACCGGTTGGCGAACCGCGGTACCATCATGTTACGAAAGGTTAAGGAGGCCGGCCATGACCAAGTTCGAGTACCGCCGAGTGATCAGCGACGTCCACCAGATCACCGAGCCGTCGTTCGAGAAGCTGCTGAACGATCACGGCGCCGAGGGCTGGGAGCTCATCGCGTCGTTCGACCGCGAGCGCGGCGGCAACTCGAAGGAGGTCTTCCTCATCTTCAAGCGCAACTTGGGCTGACCGCGCGTCGCCACGCGAGGGCGGTCAGGGGCAGGCCCCGCAGTTCTTGTCCATGACGAAGGCGGCCTGGGCCACCGAGCTGCAGGCCGACTCCGCGGCTTGGGAGAACGGCGCGCCGAGGCTGGCGCCGCCCTTCGTGCACTGGCAGTTCGTGCCGTCGCAGTCGAGCGTGTAGGCGGGGGACGAGCCCGGGCGCGTGCAGATGCACCCGCCCGCGCCGCCGATGGTGCACGACGGCGCGGGGCACGCGCTCCCGTCGCCGGCGTCGGCCGCCGCGTCGCTTCGGGCGTCGCTCGCGTCGGCGCCGGCGTCCTTGGGGGCGCACGGGAGCGTCTTGGGATCGGTGCTCGAGGTGCCCACCGTCGGCGCCACCGCGCCGGTGCACGTGATGCGCACGATGGCGCCGTCGCACCCGCACGCGTAGCTGTCGGGGACGCCGCAGCCGATCACGGTCGCGCAGACGCCCTCGCCGCCGCACGCGGACTTGGAGAAGCTGCACTGCTCGGTCGGCGCGCAGTCCGCGGCGCCCTTGCAGCTCTTGCCGGGGCTCGTCGCGTCGCCGCCGCCCGCGTCCGAAGGGCCGCAGCGGCCGGTCGGACACGGATCGTTGTCGTCGGACTTGCACGCCATGACCACCGCGAAGGCGGCGGCGAGCAAGCCCGCGCCCGCGGCGCCGCGACCCCGGAGCGCGAGCCGCCTCATCGGTCAGGCGCCCGCGCGCTCGACGAGCTTCCAGAAGGTGAGCACCGCGTGGCCGGTGCCGCCCTTCGAGACCCAGCCGCTCGCGCGATCGCTCATCGCCGGGCCGGCGATGTCGGCGTGGACCCAGTTCTTGGTGTCGCCGATGAACTCGCGGAGGAAGAGGGCGGCGCTGATCGAGCCGCCCCAGCGATCGCCGGTGTGCTTGATGTCGGCGCAGTCGCTCTTCAGCTGGTCCTTGAGCTCGTCGAGGAGCGGCATGCGCCACATCGTCTCGCCGGCCTCTTTGGCCGCGCCCGCGAACTCGCCCGCGGTCTCGTCGTTCGTGGCGTACCAGCCGGAGCAGGTCTGCCCGAGCGCGACGACGCAGGCGCCGGTGAGGGTCGCGTTGTCGACGAGGAGGTCGGCCTTGAGCTCCTTCGCGTAGGCGAGCGCGTCGGCGAGGATCAGGCGGCCCTCGGCGTCGGTGTTGACGATCTCGACCGTCTTGCCGTCGAGCGAGCCGAAGATGTCACCGGGGCGGTACGCGCCGCCGTCGGGCATGTTCTCCGCGGCGGCGAAGACGCCGTGGACCTCGACGTTGGGCTTGAGCGCCGCGACGATCGCCATCAGGCCGACCACGTTGGCCGCGCCCGACATGTCGTGCTTCATCTCGCCCATGCCGGCGGCGGGCTTGATCGAGATGCCGCCGGTGTCGAACGTGATGCCCTTGCCGACGAACACGATGCGCTTCTTCGGGTTCGCCGGGGTCCACGACATGTGGACGAAGTGCGGCTTGCGGGTGCTGCCCTGGCCCACTGCCTCGAGCAGCTTCATCCCGCGCTTCTGGATCTCCTTGAAGTCGAAGACCTGGCACTTGAGCCCGCGCTCCTTGGACATCACGCGCGCGGCGTCGGCGAGCGTCTCCGGGTAGAGATCGTTCGGCGGCGTGTTCGACAGGTCGCGCGAGAGGATGACGCCTCCGGCCACCGCCTGGCCGAGGTCGACGTCGGCCTTCGCGCTCGCGGGCGCCTTGCCGATGAGCACGATCGTCACCTGCCCGAGCTCCGCCTTCGGGCGGCGATCGCCGGTGAGGTACTTGGTGAAGCGGTACGCGCCGAGCTCGAGGCCCTCGGCGACGTAGCGCAGGCGCGACTCGAGGCCGGCGGGGAGGCCGATGACGAGGCGCTTGGCCTTCTCGGCGTTGGCCGCGCGCGCGGCCTTGGCGGCGAACGCGCGGAGGTCGGCGTCGG
>JAEUKG010001189.1 GCA_016794325.1 Myxococcales bacterium
CGTCGCGAGCGTCGTGCTGGTTCGTGACGAGGATGTGAGCGCGGCGCAAAGCGCGCTCTTCCGCGAGCTGCGGCTCGTGGCGGAGCCGGGCGGCGCGGCGGCGCTCGCGGCGGTGCTCGCGGGCGCGTACGCCCCGGCGCCGGGGGAGCGCGTGTGCGTGGTGGTCTGTGGGAGCAACGCGGATCCGTCCAAGATCGCCGCGCTCGCCGCTTCGTGAGGGGACCGATGCTCGAGCTCGACGTCGACGTGTGCGTGGTCGGGGCAGGGTTCGCGGGGCTGTCGTGCGCGCGGGCGCTCGAGCGGCGCGGCCGCCGGGTGTGCGTGGTCGAGGCCCGCGAGCGGGTCGGCGGTCGGGTGCTCACCGTCGACCGCGGCGACGGGACGTGGATCGACGTCGGCGGGCAGTGGGTGGGCCCGACCCAGGACCGCCTCTACGGTCTCGCGCGCGAGCTCGGGGTCGAGACGTTCCCCACCCACACGGCGGGCAAGAACCTGCTCTACGTCCGCGGCCAGCGCGGCAGGGCGTACACGGGGACGATCCCGCTGCCGGTCGGCCCCGTCGGGCTCTTCGGCATCGCGTGGCTGCTCGCGCGCGCGAACCGGCTCGCGCGCACGATCCCCGTCGACCGGCCGTGGGACGCCCCCCGCGCCCGCGAGCTCGACGCGGAGACCCTCGCCGACTACCTCGACCGCGCGCCGATCACGAAGACGGCGCGCCGCTTGGTGGAGGTCGCGTTCGAGAACGTGTTCGCGTGCGACGCCGACGAGATCTCGCTCCTCTTCGCGCTCGCGTACGCGCGATCCGCGGGCTCGATCGAGCGGCTCATCGACGTGCGCGGCGGCGCCCAGCAGGATCGCTTCGTCGGCGGCGCGCTCGGGGTGGCGACGAAGCTCGCGGGCGAGCTCCGCGCGCGCCCTGTCCACGACTGCCCGGTGACGGCGATCACCCAGAGCGATCGCGGCGTCGTCGTGCGCGGCGCGCGCGCGGTCGTCCGCGCGAAGCGGGCGGTGGTCGCGCTCCCGCCGCGCCTCGCCGCCGAGATCGCCTACGAGCCCGCGCCGAGCGCCGCCCGCGCGCGGCTCTGGGACGCGTTCGTGATGGGCCGCGTCATCAAGTGCACCGCCGTCTACGACCGCCCCTTCTGGCGCGGGCGTGGCCTCTCGGGCCAAGCGGTGAGCGACGACGGGCTCGTGAACGTGACGTTCGACAACTCGATCCCCGGCTCCGGCCTCGGGATGCTGACGGGCTTCATCGAGGGCCGGCGCGCGGGCGAGTGGGCCGAGCGGCCCGAGGTGGAGCGCCGCGCGGCCGTCCTCGCGTGTTTCGCGCGGTACTTCGGCGGCGAGGCGCGAGAGCCGCTCGAATACGTCGACAAGGTGTGGGCCCACGAGCGATGGAGCGGCGGCTGCTACGTCGCGTACATGCCGCCGAAGCGGCTCACCGACGTCGGTCCGGAGCTCCGGGCGCCGCACGGCCGCGTGCACTGGGCGGGGACGGAAACGGCAATGGTGTGGAACGGTTACATCGACGGGGCGCTCGAGAGCGGCGAGCGCGCCGCCGCCGAGTGCGCGCGCGATTGACGCGTTCGGATGGCGCGCGGCGCCAGCGGCCTGACGGTCGGCGCTCAAGGCGTTGACGGATCGACCGTTCCACTCCCCCACGAGGGCAGGAGGCGGCCCCCATGATCCAGCTTGCACCGAAGAGCTCGCTCGCGCGGGTGCTGTGCGTGGAAACGGACCCGCACCTCCGCGAGTGGCTCGACAGCGTCCTCGCCGGGCGCTTCGCCGTCGTTCGCGTCGCCGACACGGCGACCGCGCTCGAGGCGCTCACGCGAGACGGCCCCTTCGAGCTCGTCGTGTGCGACGCCGCGAGCGCCGCGCTGCTCGAGCGCGCGGCCGTCGTCGCCCCCGGCGCGGGGCGGATCCTCGTCACCGGGTCGAGCGCGCGGGACGCGCCCACCCCGGTGAACGAGGACGGCGGGAGCTGCGTCGTCGCTCGCGCGTGCTCGTCGGCGGAGCTCACGCGGCTCGTCGACGAGGCCTTCGAGCGGAGCCAGCAGCGCGTGCTCGAAGGCGCGATCGATCGGCAGCGGCTCGACGCGATGTCGATCCACATCGTGCGCACGCGCCGGGCCGCGGCGCGCGCGCGCATCGCGGCAGCGCTCGTCCGGCACCTCCCGGGCGCCGTCACCGCGCTCACGCAGATCGTCCGCGCGGTGCGCCAGCGCGCCGCCTTCGGTCGCCCGGCGAGCCCGCTCGAGCTCGACGTGCTGTCGCGCGCCTGCGACGGGCTCACCCCGGTGGCGCGGTACCTCGCGATGGTCGACGCGCGGGAGCCGCAGCCGTCGTGCGATCCCGTCGTCGCGGCGGAGTCGGTGGTGGCGCTCCTGCGCGCCTCCGGGCTGTGCGACGGGATGGAGCTCGCGGTCCACGCCGAGGTGGACACGCCGCCCGCGGCCGTCGGCGGCGATGACCTCGAGCACGTCATCCTCGAGCTCTTGCTCAACGCCGTCGACGCGCTCGAGCTCGCCTCGCGCGACGCGCCGGCGGTGTACGTCAAGGTGGGTCGCTCCGGCGAGGGACGGGTGGCGTGCGCGGTGGGCGACAACGGGCGCGGCATCCCGCCCCACAGCGTCCCCCTCGTCTTCGAGCCGAATTTCTCGACGAAGGTGCCGCCGGGGACGGGCGGCCTCGGCCTCTTCGCGGTGCGCGAGATCGTCGCCCGCGCGGGCGGCGAGGTGGAGATCAGCTCGGAGGTGGATCTCCACACCGTGGTCACGGTGACGCTGCCGTCGCGGCCGTGATCAGTCGTTGTCGCCCTCGAGCCGCTTGGGAAGGTCGAACGCGAGCAGCGTCGCGAAGTCGGACTTCATGAGGGTGGAGCTCGCGCGCAGGGCGTCGAAGAGCTTCTTCACGCCCGCGGGGTTCTTGCGGAGATCGTCCTCGAGCGAGGGCTCCTTGAGCTCGTCGAGCGCGACCTTGACGTCGCGCGTGGCCGCGTCGAGCTTGGTCACGACGGCCGCGCCGCCGACGGCGGTGAGGAGATCGTCGAAGCCGAGGCCGGCGCCGCCGGCGCCGCAGCCGTGCAGGAGCTGCTCGTACCCGACGATGTTCGCGCGGATGTGGTCCTTCGACCGCTTGGCCCACGGCGACTCCACCATGTCGACGCACGGCGCCGCGGCGCAGCCGGCGACGAGCCCGGCGGGGATCCCGACCTTCGTGTTCTTCACCTGATCGTCCAGGTAGAACATGGCGTCGCTGACGGCGTTGAACGCGGCCTGCTGCGTCGGGTAGACCTTGCCGGGGTTCGTGAGCTCGCGCCCGAAGTTGCCCTTCGCCGGGTCCCACGCGTCGGCGAGCGTCGACGTCCGCGCGGTGACGTCGGCGACGACGGCCTTGGCGTACGCGGCGCGGCGCTTCGCGCGCTCCGCGGACCCGAGCGCGGCCCACGTGCCCTGGGCGTTGATCGCGTTCTCGGCGGGGCAGCCGTTGGCGTCGCCGTCGTAGAAGAGGAGGTACTCCAAGGTCGCGAGCGTGCGGGTGCTGACGAGCGACGTCTTCGCGAAGTCGCTCGACTCGTAGAGCTTCGCGACGAGCGTCTGGTCGATGAGGCAGCGACCGACGAGCGGCCAGCCGTAGATCGGATCGCGGAGGTCCTGCGAGCCGGGGGCGCCGGTGGGGGCGGTGGGCCCGAACTGGAAGACCTCGGCGCGCTCCCAGACGTCCATCGCCCTCTTCCACGCGTCTTGGGCGGCCGGACGCGCGGCGTCGCCTTCGGTCTCGAGGCGGCCCACCGCGGCGGCGAGCTCGCCCGTCCGCGCGTGGAGCTCGCGGGCGTTGCCCTCGGCGCACTGGCCGAACGCCGCGAGGAGCTGGGTCTTGTCGAACGACCCCGCGTCCGGAGCCGGGCCGCCGGGGGGCGAGGACGTCTTCTCGCGGCAGGACCACGCGACGACGAGCAGGGCGCCGACGGTGAGGAAGGAGCGGAGGGGGCGGCGCTTCGGCATGGCTCAGAAGTTCTTCTTGAAGGATTCCATCTCGGCGTCCGAAAACCCGTAGATCGCCTTGATGTCCGCGGTGGCGCTCGTGAGCTTGCCGGCGGCCTCGATGGACGCGGTGACGAGCTTGTAGCCCTGGATCGGGTCGGCGCCGTAGGTCTTGGCGAGCAGCGCGTCGATCTGGGCGTCGGTGATGATGCGCTTGTCCTGCGGGAGGCCCTTGAAGCCGGCGACGAAGCCGAGCGACTCGCCCCACGAGTGGAGGATGCCGGGGTAGTCCGGCGATCCGACGCTGAGCTTGGCGACGATGTCCGCGTAGTAGAACACGACGGTGGCGTAGGTGGCCTTCTCCCACTCGGCGAAGAACGCCTTGAGCGCCGCGTCGCGGTCGGCGTTGCACTTCGCGCCGGCGGCGATCGAAGCCTTGGCCTTGATGAGCGCCGCCTTGCCTCGCTGGTAGGGGCCGGGCTTGAGGGGATCCTTGGAGTCGCGCCGGGCCGCGTAGCCGGCGGAGTTGACGTCCTTGTTCTGGGTGGCGTTCTGGTTGTTCTGGAAGGAGGGGTGGGCGCCCCAAGCCGCGACGAGCTTGTCGACGGTGGCCTCGGTGGGGGCGCCGGCGGCCACGGCGGCGAGCGCGTGGTTGTAGAACGCCGCGACGTACAGGCCCTTCTCGATCGCCTGCCGGAGATCGACGCCGCGGGCGTTCATGATGTACTTGCCGTAGCTGCCGCCCGTCGTCGGAGGGTCGGCGGGGGTGTAGGCGCCGGCGCCGAGGCCCGCCTCGTAGTCGTCGAACCACGCGTCGACCTTCGCTTGGTAGGAGGCGGTGGTGACGCCCTTCAGGTTCGGCGTGCCTGCGATGTCGAGCGCGCGGAGCTGCGCCGCGGTGAGCGCCGGTGGAGCTCCCGCGTCCGCGAGGGCGCTCTCGATGTCCTTCATCGGCTGGGTGAGCGCGTCGAAGCGCGCGCGGAGCGCGAGCTCGTCGGCGGCGTTCTGGTCGTACTGGGGGCTGTCGTACGTGGTCGGGATCACGATCCCGCAGGTGCTCGCGGGCGCGTCGACGGCCGCGTCGGGCGTGGGGCCCGTCTCGGCGGAGAGGGTCGCGTCGGCGCCGCCGTCTTTCGGCAGAGTGACCTGGGTGTCGTCGCCGCACGCGAGGGCGAGCACCATGGGGACGAGCGCGAGCGAGCCGACCGTCAGGAAGCGAAGAGGGCGAGACATGCGAGGCGTTCTCCTTCGACGCCGCGGGGACACCACCGCGGTGACTTCGTGGGAGTTACCTACCTTATTGAAAATGAATGTCAAGAGCGTCGACGTTTGTAAGTCGTTGATTTCTCACGTTCTCATTGGGGAGGGGGCGAGCGTGGTCGGCGCGCCGCAGGCAGCTGGGGGCCTCGTCGGCGTCTTTGGATCGACGCGGCGGGCGTCCGGGGGTGGGGGTCGGGCTCGCGCGGGTCGGGCCGCTCGGGCGCTCCCCGAGTTGCGCGAGCCTGGGGTGCAGTGCGACTGAGTGCGACTGGGGCGCGGCGCTCGCGGTCGCCGCTGAGGCGCGCGTCGTTGTCCCCGAAGCTCGCGGTCGCCGCTGAGGCGCGCGTCGTTGTCCCCGAGGCTCGCGGTCACCGCTGAGGCGCGCGCGTTGTCCCCGAGGCTCGAGGCCGCCGCTGAGGCGCGCGCGTTGTCCCCGAGGCTCGAGGCCGCCGCCGTGCAACGGCTAAGTCATGATGATGTACATCGCCGGCAGGCGTGTGAACCGAGTTCGGCAGTAGGAGCAAACCTCGAGGAAGAGCCTCCGCTCCTCGCCTTCGAGCGGCTTTCCTGAGTCGATGCGAGACCGGGCGACGGCTGGAGGAGTGAAGAACGCCGGGTCTTCGAGCCAGTTGCGGAGCTCATCGGTCAGCTTCAGGAGCGCGGGCCCTTTGGTCGGCGCCTTGGGGAGGTCCTTGAGCATCCGAGCGGCTGCCTTCCCGGCGACTCCAGAGCGAATCAACACTGCGAAGACACGCGCGAGGAGCGCGCGCGCGTCTTCGGTCAGCTTGATGAAGTGGCAATAGCGGCCGCGCAGCTCGCCCGGTGTGCGCGTGACCAGCTCGAGCGCCTCGAGCGCGTCCAACATCTCGCTGACGGTTTGGCGCGTCACCCCGAGCATCCGAGCGAGCTCGTTCTGGGTCGGTGGCTCCGGGACCGCCGCGGCGATGGCTTGCAACATGTCGAGGCGCGCGGGTGTGATGTGGAAGGGCAAGAGCATCCCGCGAGCGAGCCCCAATGCCCGATGATGAGCGCGCTTCAGCGAGAACTGGAGGGGGTGCATGCCTCCGCACGGAGCAACCCGCGTGCCTCCACCCCCGATCCCCCAACCCCGCGTCAGTGTTCGGATCCTGACTGTGGCGCGAAGTGGGGGGGGTGGCCGGGCCGGTTTTGGGGTGGCCTGGGCCAGGGCCGGAAAAGCAGAACCCCGAGGGGGGAGACCCTCGGGGTTCGTGCGTGTCTGCCGTGAGTGCCGGCGCCGCGGAGCTCGATCAGCTCGAGCCGGACGGGGCGGGCTTCGGCGGCCCTCCGAAGATGCTCGCCGCCTTGCGCTTCTCCTTCGCCTGCCGATCCTTCTCGGCGTAGGTGGGGATGTGCACCTTCGGGCGCTCCGGGAGCTCCTGGCCCTCGAAGAGCGCCTTGAGCTCCACCGCGTCGAGCGTCTCACGATCCATGAGCGCCTTGGCGATCGCTTCGACCTTGTCCTTCTTGTCGGCGAGGAGCGTGTGCACCTTGGCGTACGCCTCTTGGACGATGCGACGGACCTCCTGGTCGATCTCGCGCGCCGTCTGCTCCGAGTAGTCCTGGCGCGACGAGCCATAGTCGCGGCCGAGAAAGATGGACCCTTCCTCCTGACCGAGCGCCAGCGGTCCGAGGCTCGACATGCCGTATTCGCAGACCATCGAGCGCGCGAGGTCGGTCACCTGGCGGATGTCGTTCGCCGCGCCCGTCGTGAGCTTGCCGAAGAAGAGCTCCTCGGCGATGCGTCCGCCGAGCGCGCTCTGGATCTGCGCCTCGAACTGCTCCTTGGTGCGCGACAGGACGTCGCCGCGCGGCAGGGGCATGGTCACGCCAAGCGCGCGACCGCGGGGGATGATCGTCACCTTGTGGACGGGGTCGTGGTTCTCGTTGGCGATCATCACGACCGCGTGGCCGGCCTCGTGGACCGCCGTGTTCCACTTCTCGTCGTCGCTCATGACCATCGAGCGGCGCTCCGAGCCCATGAGGACCTTGTCCTTCGCGAGCTCGAAGTCCGTCATGTTGACGGCGTCCTTGTCTTGCCGCGCCGCGAGGAGGGCGGCCTCGTTCACGAGGTTCTCGAGGTCGGCGCCCGCGAAGCCCGGGGTGCCTCGCGCGATCACCTCGAGGTCGACGTCGGGAGCGAGGGGGACCTTCTTGGTGTGGACGCGGAGGATGGCGTCGCGCCCGCGCACGTCGGGGCGGTTGACGACGATCCGGCGGTCGAAGCGGCCCGGGCGGAGGATCGCCGGGTCGAGGACGTCGGGGCGGTTCGTCGCGGCGATGATGATGACGCCGTCGTTCGCCTCGAAGCCGTCCATCTCGACGAGGAGCTGGTTCAGGGTCTGCTCACGCTCGTCGTGGCCGCCGCCGAGCCCGGCCCCACGGTGCCGGCCGACAGCGTCGATCTCGTCGACGAAGATGATGCACGGCGCGTGCTTCTTGCCCTGCTCGAAGAGGTCGCGCACGCGGCTGGCGCCGACGCCCACGAACATCTCGACGAAGTCGGAGCCGGAAATGCTGAAGAACGGCACGCCGGCCTCGCCCGCGATCGCGCGCGCGAGGAGGGTCTTGCCGGTGCCCGGCGGGCCGACCATGAGGACGCCCTTGGGGATGCGGCCGCCGAGGCGCTGGAACTTCTTCGGGTCCTTGAGGAACGCGATGATCTCTTCGACCTCGTCCTTGGCCTCGTCGACGCCCGCGACGTCCGCGAACGTGATCTTGTTCTGCGACTCGTTGAGCATCCGCGCTTTGCTCTTGCCGAAGCTCATCGCCTTGCCGCCGCCCGCTTGGAGCTGGCGCATGAACAGGAAGAACATCAGCACGATGAAGGCGGTCGGGATCAGCGTGAGGATCGTGCTCGACCAGAAGGGCGACGTGTCGTCCTTCTCGAACGTGATCTTCGGGGCCGCGGCCTGCTTGTCGTCCGGCTTGAGGGTGGCGAGGAGCTGCTCGTCGGCGATCGGCCCGATCGTCTCCTTCTGCGCGCCGGGCTTGTTCGGTTCGGCGCCGTGCAGGTGGAAGACGTATTCGCGATCCTTGATCTTGATGTCGTCGACCTTGCCGGCGTGGACGTCGTTCAAGAACTCGCTGAACGCTACGGGCGTCTTGCGGTCGGTCGGGCTCAAGAACTGCCAGATCGCCAAGAACATCAAGATCAGGACGACCCAGAGAAGAAGCGTCTTGTGGGATTGCTTCACGATGACCTCGCGCCGGGAGGCGCTTCGAAGGAACCGACGTCGACACCCCCGAACGAAAACACGCAGGAACGCCGGGGGAGCTGCTCACAGTATAGCCACGACCGCCCCCGTCTTTCCGAGAGCTTCTTCGTCAACTTGTGGATTCGGCGGCAAGAGGACAAGCCGACATACGGCCACCGGCGTCCCTGCAGGTACGCTAGCGCTCGCTCGCGCCGTCGATCTCGCGCGCGAGGGCGGTCGCGTCCGGCTCGTCCGTGGGTTCGTCGTCGGCGAACGGAGGGTGAAAAGCCGAGAGATCTCGCCCGGTGTCGCCGTCCGCGAGCCGCGCGAGGTGCTCCACGGCGCGCGGGTTGAGCTCGAGCATCAGCGGGAGGAGCTCGTGGCGCACCCGGGTGCGCAGAAACCGCGGATCGACGTTCGTCGGGTCGCTCGCGAACGGGATCTGATGTCGGGAAATGTGCGCCATGACGTCGGAGCGGCGCGCGCGGACGAGCGGGCGGAGGCGATCGCCCTCGACGGGCGCGAGGACGCCGAGGCCCTCGCGCCCCACCCCGCGAAGGACGCGGATGAGGACCGTCTCGGCCCGATCGTCGGCGTGGTGGGCGGTGGCGATGCGCGCCGCGCCTGCCGCGGCCGCCGCGGCGCGGAGCGCGGCCCAAC
>JAEUKG010000621.1 GCA_016794325.1 Myxococcales bacterium
CCTCGTCGTCGGCGAGCGCGCCGCGGCGGAGGCCGGCGTCGCGGCACAGCGCCTCGGCCGAGCACCCGCGCGCCTCGGCGAACGCGACGATGCGGCGGACCACCCGAGCCGAGTGGCCCCCCTCGCGCGCGACGGCGGTCATCGGATCCGAGGATAGCGCGGGCGGCCCGGAGCGGGCGCGGGTGATTCTCGAGCGGTCGTTCCAGTTTGCACCGCCCCGTTCCACATCCCCCTCCGGGAGCGGCAAGCGGCGACGGCCTCCTTGCGTTGGCCGAGCCCTCCGATCTGGGGGGTCGGGGCGTGAACGTGGCGGCGGAGCCGTCCGTATTTCCTCGGTATGCGGTGGCACATCCGGGGGGGGCTCGTGGTCGGCGCGCTCGCGGCGCTCTGCGCGTGCGCGGTCGGAGGGAGGTCGGGGGAGCGGGTGCGCAGCACGAGCGCGCCGGTCGAGGCTGGCGCGTGCAAGGACACGTTCGACTTCGACGATCGGCGCGTGATCCCGACGAGCGGGCGGCCGCTCGACGTCGCGGCGTTCGACGTGAACGGCGACGGCCACGACGACATCGTGGCGCTCACCGCCTCCGACTCGAAGGCGCTCGCCCTCGAGGTGCTCCTCGACCCGGTGGAGGGCACGTGGGTCGTGAGCCCGCTGCCCGCGACGGCTCGGGGCAGCGACGGCGACCAGCGGATCTTGCCTGGCGATCTCGACGGCGACGGGCGGATCGACGTGGTCGTCTCTGGCTACCGTGAGGGCGTCCGCGTCGCGTGGAACGAGGGCGCGGGGAGCTTCGTGGACGGCGACGTCCCCCTCCCCGACCTCCTTCCACCCCAGAGCGTCGCCGACGTCGACGGCGACGGACGACCCGACCTCCTCGGCAGCTCGACGAGCGCCCTCGTGATCGTTCGGAGCGCAGGCGGACGCCTCTTCGACGCGCCCGTCGCGATCGCGGAGGCCTGGCCGTTCCGCCGACCGACGGCGGCGGCGGATCTCGACGGAGACGGGGTCCCCGACCTCGTCTACGGAAGCGACCGCATCCGCGTCCGACGTGGCCTCGGCGGCCTCGGCTTCGCGAGCCCGACCGAGTATCCGTGCGAGGAGGGGCTTGGGCACCTCGCGATCGGAGACGTCGACGGCGACGGCAAGCCGGACGTCTTCAGCACCGGCTGCTCGTGGTGGGGCTACGCGAACGTGCAGCAGAACCTCGGCGGCGGCGTCCTCTCCAGCCTAGAGACCTTCTTCTCCTCGGACAACTCTCCAAACTCACTCGCCCTCCGCGACATGAACGGGGACGGCCGCGCGGATGTCCTCAAGACGACGGTGGACGGCGAGGTCCGCGTCTTCTTCGGGCGGAGCGACGGCTCCCTCGACGAGGGGCCCACCATCGGCGGATTGGGACCAATGCCGGCCGCGCTGGACGTGGACCGCGACGGCCGGCTCGACGTGGTCGCCATCACCGCCGGTGGAGTGGCCGTCGCCTACGCGCGCCCCGGTGGCTTCGGGGGATCGCCCGTCACCTACGATCCGGACCCGGGAGGCTCGTACCTGAACAACAAGCTCGCGGACCTCGACGGCGACGGCGTCCCGGAGCTCGTTCGGGGTAGACGCGCGTTGTCGGGCGTCACCGAGGTCCTCCGCCGTGGTCCGACGGGTGCGTGGGAGATGGCCGGCACCTGCACCGCCCCCTCGCTCGCGGGCTACGCCCCCTACGAAGCGTCCCACTTCGCGATCGAGGACATCGACGGAGACGGCCTCCGCGACATCGTCGCGATACAGACGTACTCGCTGGTCGCCGACGACGGTGGAGCCTCCGCCATCGTGATTTGTCGGAACCGAGGCGACGGGACGTTCGAAGCCTCGCGCGTCGGTGGCGACGACAGCACGGGGAACTTGGGCGGGAGCAGCCTCACCCTCGCAGACGTCGACGGAGACGGCGACCGTGACGTCCTGGTCGGACACAATGCCGGGATCAGCGTGCTCACGAACGACGGCGCAGGGAGCTTCGCCGTACCGACGACGCTGACGTATCTTGGTGACGCGTCGCTCGGGATCAGGACGGGCGACGTGGATGGCGACGGAAAGCTCGACGTCGTGACCGTCGGGAAGAGGCTCCGGCTGTTCCGCGGCGGCGCGCCCTCCGTCGCCGAGACGTTCGAGGTCGAAGGCGACGCCGTCGCCGCGGAGCTCGCCGACCTCGACGGCGACGGCCGAGCCGACCTCGCGGCGCTGTCGACCCGCGGCCGCGTGACCGTGTGGCTCGCGACGAGCGCCGGCGGCTTCGCCCCGCCGGTCGTCCTCGACGGTCCCCCCACGACACCCAACAGGCGGCTCGGGCTCGCCCTCGCCGACGTCGATCGCGACGGCGCGCTCGACATCGTCGTCGCCGCGTCGACCCTCGACGTCCATCGGAACCTCGGAGGTCGCTTCGCTGCGCCCGCGCGCTTCACCCGGGTCGAGTGCGCTGCTCGTGAGGTCATCGCCTTCCACGTGGTCGACGTCGATGCGGATGGCTTCGTCGACGTCCTCTTGGACGGCTGCCGCGTGCGCGGGCGCGCCCCCTGCGCGGTCGACCCCGTGCCTCCCGACGCGGGAGGTGCACCCGACGGCTCCGCGGAGTCCGGCGCGACCGACGCGGCGGTCGCGACGGACGCGACGGGCGCGGCGGACGCGGCGGGCCCGCACGACGCCGCCGGATCCCCGCCGAAGGACGCCTCCGCCCGCGACGCCGGCTCCCCGCGCGCGAGGCGCTTCGGCACGGGCGCGCGCGCGCGCGCGACGGCGTCCGCACCCGCGCCGAGCGCCCCGCAGCCTGGCGGCGATACGCCGCCGCCGCGGACGGCTTGCAGCTTCGGCGCGGCGGGGGCCCCTCGCGCGCCGTGGATCGCCCTCGGGCTCGCCGGACTCGCGCTCCTCCGTCGGCGCACCGGAGCGCACCGGAGACCACGCGACCCCCAGTGACGCGCCCGCACGGGCCGAGGCGCCCGTGAAACGATCCCGATCCGGAGACGTTTCACGCGCGGACGCGATCCGAAATCGAGCGACAAAGCCGCGGTGAGCGCGGAATTCGGTCGATCGAACTCCCACGACGGCGGCTCGGGGCGTGCTCAGCGCCCGAGGGCGCGGGCGAGGGCGGCCATGAGCCGGTCGACGTCGGCGGCGTCGTCGTAGAGGTGCGGCGTCACGCGCAGGCGATCGCCGCGGACGCTGACGTGCACGCCGTCGGCGGCGAGCCGCGCCACGAGCCCCTCGGGCAGCCCGCCCTCGAAGCGGAGGCCGAGGTAGTGCGGCGCGCGGAGGTGCGGCGGCAGGGCCTGGGCCCCGAGGGGCCGCGCGCGCTGGGCGATCTCCGCGGTGATGGCGCCGAGCGTCTCGGCGAGGCTCGCGCGCCCCCAGCCGAGGAGCTGCGTGCACGCGGCGGCCGCCGCGGGGACGAGCGCGAAGTTCGAGCGCTCGCCGACGTCGAAGCGACGCGCCCCGGGCAGGTACTCCTCGCGGTAGTCGACGAGCCGCGCGAAGTCGTGGGAGGCCTCGCGGACGATCCAGCCCTCCTCCACCGGGGCGCCGCCGCGGTGGCGGGGCGCGACCCAGAGGAGCCCGAGCGAATACGGGCCCATCAGCCACTTGTACCCGGCGGCGACGACGAAGTCGGGATCGCACGCGGCGACGTCGGGATCGACGACCGAGATCGACTGCGTGAGATCGAGCACCAGCGCGGCCCCCACCGCCTTCGTCGCGCGCGAGAGGCGCGCGAGGTCGACGACGCCGCCGCACACCCAGTGGACGTGGCTCGTGCACACGACCGCGGTGCGCGCGTCGATCGCGGCCTCGAGCGCGCGCGTCCAGTCGCCGTCCTCCGGGCGCGGCGCGGTGCGGATCTCGGCGCCCGCCGCGCGCGCGCGCTTGCGCCACGCGTGCACGCTGGAGGGGAACTCCTCCGCCGGCAGCACCACGTTCTGCCCGCGGCCGAGCGGCAGGTTCGCGGTCGCCGCCGCCATCCCGTAGCTCGCCGACGGCACGAGCGCGA
>JAEUKG010001241.1 GCA_016794325.1 Myxococcales bacterium
ACTTCCCCCGCGTTATAACGGGCTTCATTATCCTGTTGGGGTGCCCCTACAGCAAGGCCCCTAAGAGCGGCCGCGCCGGCCCCGGCGCCGGCCCCGACGGGACGATCAAGGACGAGCACGCCGCGCGCATCTCCAACGAGCCGGGGACGCTGTCGATGGCGAACACCGGGCGCCCGAACAGCGGCAGCTGCCAGTTCTTCATCAACACCGTGCACAACCACTACCTCGACTGGTTCACGCCGGGGCAGTCGAAGCACCCCGTGTTCGGCAAGATCGTGTCGGGGATGGACGTGGTGAAGAAGATCGAGACCACCAAGACCGACGGCGACGACCGGCCGCTCACGCCGGTGCGGATGAACAAGGTCACCGTCACCGGCATGTGACAGAATAGCGCGCCATGGACGCCATCCGAGTACGGGGGTCGCAGAAGCCGCTCACGGGGTCGGTCCGCATCAGCGGCGCGAAGAACGCCGCCCTCCCGATCTTGTGCGCAACCTTGCTCTCGGATGGCGCGAGCCGCCTCCGCAACGTCCCCAAGCTGCGGGACATCGAGACGACGGCGGCGCTGCTCCGCTTCCTCGGGCGCGACGTGAAGGTCGACGCTCCGGAGGTCCACGTCGCGGCTGGCGCCGACGTGAGGCCCGAGGCCCCGTACGAGCTCGTGAAGCAGATGCGCGCGAGCGTGCTCGTGCTCGGCCCGCTCGTGGCGCGCTTCGGCCGCGCCAAGGTCTCGCTGCCCGGCGGGTGCGCCATCGGCGCGCGGCCGATCGACCAGCACCTGAAGGGCCTCGAGGCGATGGGCTGCACCATCAAGATCGAGCGCGGCTACGTCATCGCCGAGGGCCCGGGCGGCGGCGGCCGGCTGCGCGGCAGCGAGGTGTATTTCGACCTGCCGACCGTCACCGGCACCGAGAACCTGATGATGGCGGCGGCGCTCGCCAAGGGCCGGACCACGCTCGTCAACTGCGCGCGCGAGCCCGAGGTCGAGGAGCTCGGCCGCATCCTCAACAAGATGGGGTGCGAGGTGAGCGGCGCCGGCACCGACGTCATCCACGTCACCGGGTCGGAGCGAGGGGCGCTCGAGCCGTTCGACCACGCCATCATCCCCGACCGCATCGAGGCCGGCACGTACCTCGTCGCCGCCTGCGTCAACGACGGCAGCGACGTCGTGCTCCAGGGCGTCGAGCTCGGCGACCTCGAGGCGCTCGTCCTCAAGATGCGCGCCGCCGGCATCAAGATCGAGGCCGAGGGGCAGAACGTCCGGGTGCGTCGCGACGGGCCGCTGCGCCCCGCCAACGTCACCACCGCCCCTCACCCGGGCTTCCCGACCGACATGCAGGCGCAGTTCTTGATGCTCATGTGCCTCGCCAAGGGCGAGAGCGTGATCAGCGAGACCATCTTCGAGAACCGCTTCATGCACGTGCCCGAGCTCCAGCGCATGGGCGCGAGCATCGTCGTCCGCGGCAACACCGCGGTCGTGCAGGGGGTGCCCAAGCTCTACGGCGCCCAGGTCATGGCGACCGACCTCCGCGCGAGCGCGTCGCTCGTCCTCGCCGGCCTCGTCGCCGAGGACGAGACCGAGGTGCGCCGCGTCTACCACCTCGACCGCGGCTACGAGCACATGGAAGAGAAGCTCCGGGGCCTCGGCGCCGACATCGAGCGGGTGAAGGGCGCCTTTGACTGACGCGCGCGCCGAGCCGTTGGGGCGGCCGCTCGTCGTCGCCGTCCCCAAGGGCCGCATCCTCAAGCCCCTCGTCGCCTTGCTCGGTCGCGCCGGCGTCGAGGCGGCGGGGCTCTTGTCGGACGACCGATCGCTCGTCCGCGACTGCGGCGGCCTCCGCTTCCTGCTCCTCAAGCCCGACGACGTGCCCACCTACGTGGAGTACGGCGCCGCCGATCTCGGCGTCTGCGGGCGCGACGTCCTCGACGAGCGCGAGCCCGACGTCTACCGCCCGCTCGACCTCGGCATCGGCGTGTGCCGGCTCGTCGTCGCCGGGCCCATCGGCGCGGCGCCGCCGGGGGGCCGGCCCCGGGTCGCGACCAAATACCCGCGCTCGGCCGCGGCCCACTTCGGCGCGCGCGGCGTGCAGCCCGAGATCGTCTACGTCCAGGGCTCGGTCGAGCTCGCGCCCGTCACCGGCCTCGCCGACGTCATCGTCGACATCGTCGAGACGGGCACGACCCTCGCCGAGAACGGGCTCGCGGT